>JBMFUH010000953.1:1337-2985 GCA_049966735.1 Isosphaeraceae bacterium | reverse complement strand
GCCCGGGCTGGAACCCACCTGGCGTACTGGCATGGGGCGTGGGGATGGCCCTTGGCCTGGTGCCGCTCGCGGGCCCTCTGGCCGGCTGGTCCTCGGCAAGCAGGTTTCAGCCCGCCTCGCTCTATGCGTTCGCCGCGTCGTTCTGCGTGTTCCTGATCGTCTCGACCCTGGTACGGCCGCGTCCGCTCGTCGGCCTGCCCGAGGTCGCTTCCGACCACGTTGAGACGACGAAGGCGGAATCAACCGCAAGCGCGAGCCGGTGATACGCGGGCGATTGCCCTGGGGTGGGAGACTTCTCTACGAACGTCACCACAGCACAGCCGGGTGGCTGGCGGCGGAGCCGAAGGCGACGCCCCGGCCGCGCTGGCCGGGCCGCCGGGGCTTCCCCGCGGTCAGCCCCAGCCACGCTGGGTCCGCCGCGAACCTTGGGACACGTCGAAACCGCGGTGGTGTTCGGCGAGAAGTGTCCGACGTGGCCTCTGCAATCACTCTCGTGACCGCTGCGGCGCGATCGCGCCCAAAACCCGCGAGACGCCCGCGATCACCTGCTCCTCGACCCGATCCGACCAGACCGTGGGCTGGCCGTAATAGATCATCGAAGTCGCCCCTTCGTATCCTCCTTCCTTGAGCACGCGGAGCGAGGGGATGTAGGCGCTCACGTCGTTGCAATAGGCTGAAACCCAGGTATGCGAGCTGCCGACGTTGCGCTTGATCCGCAGCGCGTAGTCGACGGTCGCCTCGCCGCCGAGGAAGACCCAGCAGAGCTCGTCGAGCCCCCAGGCTTGCACGGGGTAGGGATAATCGACGGGGAGCTTGCCCTTGTCGGAGAGCTTCTCCAGCCAACACCGGCCTCGGTTGGAGACGGCGAGGTTCGACGATTTCGCGTCGGCTTCGAGCTGCCGCCGCGTGGGCAACGTGCCAAACGCGAGGTCGATTTCCTGATAGGCGGAGCGGAGCGGGCCCCGGATCGACCGCATCGGCCCCTTCACGACCCGGCCGACAGCTCCAGCAAGCTGTGCGCCGTATTTCCTGGCCAGCTCCAGCTTGCGTCTGGGGATCGGGTTCTGGTCGCCCCCGCAGCCCGCCACGAACATCGCGTGGCAGCCGGGGAATTCGTGCTCCAGATCGAGCGCGGCGAAGCCCGCGTGATCGCCGCAAAACTTGTAGTAATCCAGCACGGTGCAATGGCAGGCGTAGCCGAAGACGATCACTCGCGGAGATCCGCCGAGCGCTCGCACGCGCAGCACCGGCACGTCGTGATCCACGGGCCCGGCCAGGGCCAGATTGCCGCGCAGGGCGGGGACGTCGTTCTCCCGGTTGTTCCGCCGGTTCACCGCGAAATCGCAACGACCGACGCCCCAGTCAAGCGCGACGTCGTCGAGCTGGGCGCTTGCCCGGTCAACCAGGTCGATGACCGAGGTTCGGAGGAAGCGGGCGTAGTCGACAATCCGGGCGCGCTGGGCGTCGTCGAGCGGATACATGGTGATCAGGTTCGCGCCGACGACGGGCCCGCAATGCGTGTGCGAGCAAGACAGGACGATCTGATCACGCGCCAGGCTGTGCTTGTCGGCAAGCGCGTCGCGGATCTGGCTCGAGAGTTCGCGGTCGATGCCGCAAATGTCGAGCGTGACCAGGGCCCCTTTCTTGC
>JBMFUH010000953.1:0-1327 GCA_049966735.1 Isosphaeraceae bacterium | reverse complement strand
GCCGTTTGGGTCTTGCAGGACCAGGGCCTTGGCCCAGAGGTCGTGCTCGACCCCTTCCGACGGATGGGTGCGGGCCGCGTAGCCGGCCATCCACATCGGTTCCTTGGGCGTGATCGCGACACGCGCCGCGCCGGCTTTCCAGCCGGCCTGAACCGGCCCTCCGATCGCGAGAACGACCGCTGAAGCGAGAATCGCGGCGGTCCAGGAGCACACGGTGAGTCGATTCATGAGCGGAAACTCCGGCATCAGTGGTTCTGCTTCACTTCCGTGGGACAAGATTCCAATCTCGTCCGGGCCTTGTCAACCACCCATGCGATTGCAATCGCGCGCCGCTTGCCGAGGCATAAGGAAAAGGGTGTCGAAGCCCCCTGGACAAGCGGTCCAGCAGCCGATATCGCTTGAAAGGCGAACGGATACCGAATGTCCTTCGCAACTGTCCCCTGAACAGCGAACCGTCCCCGAATGTCCTCCGGGGCCCGCTCAATCCATCGGGATCCAGCTGAAGCTCTTTTTCGTGTATACACTGTGTAACAGACAAACTCCACCATCTTGGCAACAGCTAGAAGGCATGTTATCGTGTTTACTGCGCCGTGGCAGTTTACGAGCGACTGGCGATGGCAGCCGGCTAGCGATCGAGACTTGAAGTCAGGTCGCCAAAGGCGCTCCGGGTATCCCGCCGGGAAACATCAACGCAGCGTCCTCGCGCCATCGCCTGCCCCGTTTCAAGTGGAGCCCTTGCTTCAATGAGCGATGTCAACCTGTGGCAGTCCGCCCACGTCGCCGTGCCGCTGATCATTGCGGGCACTGTCGCGTTGTCGTGCGGTCTGATCAGCTTGTTGGCCTTCTTCATCCTGTTAGCGGCACGGCGGTTGGGCGAGGGCCGCGGCCCCGGCTGGCTGGGCGTCGTCGCGGGTCTCCTCCTGGTCATCGGTATCGTGCTCTTCGGCGCGGGCGCCGTCAACTTGGCCCCGGCAGCGAGGGCCGAATTGGCCAAGGCGAGACTCTGGTTCGAGAGGCAGCACAGTATGTCCCGCGACGCGCTCCGCTCCATGGCCGCGCAGGAGGTTCGTGCCCTGCTCGATGGCCCGAAACACCGAGAGCCGAAGGACCTCAACCGACATGAGTTCCAGGCCTTCTCGCAGAACGGCGAGGACGGTATCATCGCCGAGATCTTCCAGCGGATCGGCGTCACCAACCGCTACTTCGTCGAGTTCGGCGCCAGCGACGGCTTCGAGAACAACACGGCACTGCTCGTCCGGCCGCTGGGCTGGAGGGGGCTCTGGATCGACGGCAGCCCCGGTGCCATCCGGCGCGCTCACGAGCACTT
>JBMFUH010000952.1:0-2988 GCA_049966735.1 Isosphaeraceae bacterium | reverse complement strand
GCCTGAGCGGCCCAGTCATCCGCCCTACGGCCGCAGACCACGACCGCGGCGGAGACCGCCGAGAGATAGCCGTCCGCCTGGCTCACCTTCCCTGGAATGTCGGAATAACGCGCGGGGTCGTACCACGTCGATTCGCGGGCATACTGAATCGCCCAGTTGCAGTGCAGGTCGATGAGACGCATGGGGCTTTCTCGAGGCGTGGGGAACGAGTCCAATGCCGGGCCGCAACGACTCGCTCCCCTGCTCTGCCGCTCACGGTCGAACGCGACTGGAGCTTTGCCGGAAGGCGATCGCCCGGCGGACGGCGGGAGGCACGGGGGCGTCTTTCCCCTTGATGGCGCGCCAGAGGATCTCGTTGAGCTCGAAATCGTCGATCCGGTCGTACTCGTCGAAGTCCATCTTGAGCGATCTCTGGGCGCCGTAGGCCGTGGGTTCGTTGACGGCGTTGATGTCGATGCGTGCCAGCGCGGCCCTGTACGGGGTGAGGTTCGGCTTGTCGGTGAACGAGGCAAACATCGGCCGGGCCGCGGCGTCGTATTGCGAGAGTGGCGAGAGGCCGAGGATCAGCTCGATCGTCCGGAGCATGCTCACCGTGCTGTACTGGGTGCTGTCCAGGTGGTTCCGCTTGGTGTAAGGACTGATCACCAGTCCCACGGTCCGGTGGGCGTCGACATGATCCGGGCCGTTCTGCGCGTCGTCCTCGATGACGAAGATCGCCATCTCGGGCCAGGACTTGCCGTGCGAGACCGCCTCGACGATCCGGCCCAGCGCCAGGTCGTTACTGGCCACGCAGGCCTGGGGGGTGAAGGTGCCAGGCCGGGTGCCGGACGTGTGGTCCTCGCCCAGGCTCATGACCATGAATCGAGGCAAGTTGCCATTCTTCTCGAATTCCTGGAACTCGCGGATGAACGTCTCGGCCTTGTCGGTGTCACGATTGTGGCGGCCGGCGGAGGAGATCCCATACGTGGGGCACATGTGGCCGACCAGTCCGGGAACGGCCCCGTCGATGTGCACCGAGCCGTCGGGCTGGCTGACGCGGTGGCCGTACTCACCGTAACTCCGATAGGCCAGCCCCGCGCGGGCACAGGCGTCCCACATATAGCCGGAGGGGGCGTTCGAGAGGTCGCCGTGCTCGTCATCGTCGATACCGGCACGCCCTGAATAGGTGAGCGCCCAGTTGCGGGCGATGTAATCGGTGTTGTAGGCCATGGTCGACCAGGGATGGCCGTCGGCCGAGACGTGGCCGTTGCAGTAGAGGTTGTCCAGAAGCACGAACTCCTCGGCCAGCTTGTGATGGTTGGGCGACACGTCGCGGCCGAACATGACGAGCCCAGGGTCGCCATTGCCCCGGGTCAGGTCGCCGAAAACCTGGTCGTAGGTCCGGTTTTCCTTGATGATGTAGAGAATGTGCTTGATTGGCGACGGGTCACCCACACGGGTCGGAATCGCGGTCTTCTCCGGGTGCGGCGCGTCGGAGAGGAGCTTGTCGGAATAGGGGCAGTTCTTGTAAACCGTGTCCACGTAGCCGGCGAGCGTCTTGTCGTCGGGCACCGGCACGATCGACAGCGAGCCCGAGAGCGTCGTGCCGATGTAGGGGTAGCGCCGGGTCCGCCGCCGGGCCGCCGGGTCGTTGCCTGTCTTGTGCTTGTCCGCGTCGGCATTGAAGGGGTTTGGCTTCGTCTGGTTCCCCTTGCCCACGCCGACCAGAAGATTCTTGCCGTCGGGCGTGACGGCGACGGCCGTGGGATACCAGCCGGTGGGGATGAACCCCTTGACCTGGCTCCGCGACGGCGTGGCGATATCGATCACGGCCACGCAGTTGTTGTCGGCGTTGGCGACGTAGAGGGTCTTGCCATCAGGCGCGACGGCCAGGGCGTCGGGCGTCGACCCTTCCGGAGCCCGAGGGAAAAGCGCGGTGTGGATGGTCTCGGTGACGATGCCCCGCCGGGTGTCGACCACCGAGACGCAGTTGCTCGACGCACAGGCGACGAAGAGCCGGTCGTCACGGGGATGAAGAACGATCTGGTTGGGATGCTCGCCGACGCCGATCCGGGTCATCGTCCGCAGGTCGGCCGGATCGACGACCAGCACCATGCGGCTCGCCCAGTCCGACACGAAGAGCACCTTGCCGTCGCGCGCGAGCACGACGTCGTAGGGCCGTACTCCTGCCTTCGCGGACTTCAGCTCCTTGCTGGTCTTGAGATCGAGGGCCGCGATCTTGCCCTGGTCGATATCGAGCGCGTACAACACGTGGCGATCGGTGTCGAGGGCGATCCCGCTCCGGAATTGCCGCTTGCCACGCGGCGCGGCCGCGGCCTTGGCTTCCGCGGGCACGCTCTCATCTCGCGTCAGCTTCGCCCCCTCAAGCTGCAACGGGTGGACGTTGTTTCCGCCCCCGCCCGACCACCAGACCTGCCGGCGATCGGCCGAAACAGCCAGCCCGAACCAGCTTTGCCGGACGGACTGATGATCGACGACCGCTTTCTGCTCGATGTCGACCAGCGAAAGCTCGTGCGCGTTGTATCCGCTGGTGGCGACCAGCACGTGCCGGCTGTCGGGCAACGGAATGATGTTCAGCGGCAGGTCGGCAAGCCGCACCTGCGCTCCCGCTGGCGAGACGACCCAGCCGTTGGGCAGGAGAAATCCCGCCCCCGTGGGGCCTGCGAACCGTGGCGTCTCCTGTGCGTGGAGTGCCGCCAGCGTAACCAGGAAAAACACCGCAAGCGCCGGCAATTCGTGACGTTTTAACATCGAACGAGCCTCAAAAGAGCCAGACCGAGATCCCTGCCTCAAGTTGCCATCGTGACGTCCCCCGGGCGCCATGTCCAATGAGTTTTTGATGGAGATGAGCGATGTTTTGTGTTTCGTGTCTAGTATTTGGTGTTTGAATGTTCGCATCATGGTCCTTGGTGGCTGGCTCGCGGTAGTGAACATGAGGGGTCTGAAAAGTGGCACTTTTCAGGGGGGGGAGTGCCACATCGGATTTTC
>JBMFUH010000951.1:0-2991 GCA_049966735.1 Isosphaeraceae bacterium | reverse complement strand
GCAGCGCGAGCGCCTCGCGATAGGCTGCCACGGCCTCATCGGGCTTGCCGCAGGCCAAGAGCGCCACGCCAAGGTTGTTCAAATCTTCATGAGAAAGCTGGGACCGCTGTTGCGCCTGGCGATACGCAAGGGCGGAATTCTCGTGTTTTTCCTGAACCAGGCAGATTTCTCCCAGCAGCCGCCAGCTTCCAAAATCATCGGGCTGGTCGCGGAGGATTTCCCGGCACGTCTCTTCGGCCTCGGCATACTCTCTCTGGCAATAGTGTTGCCACGCGATCAACACGCGAGCGTCCGTCATGACATCCGTTCCCGCCGGATCGAGAATTGGTCGTTGGCTCGTCACGAAAGAGCCCAGAAGGGGCCGGGACGAGCCGGTCTTGAGCATGACCGCGACAAGACGCCTGCCTTCGTGCAAGCAGGCGCAGAACTGTCCGGGGCGCATTCTTTCAGAATTGCCGCGATCGAGCAATGGCGATTGAGCGGGAAGAGGGGATGTTGCTGGGGATGCATGGCGACCGGGGTGCAGACACCTTCCTCCGACTACCGCCAGTCGCCTGAAAGGACGAAGCCTGCCCAGAAGAGAGGAGGGAGCTGGTCGGCGACGCTGTCTTTCCCCGCGTCGCGCGGGGCCGCGGGTCGTGTGGTTGAATGACCGGTTCCGCGCTGTCTGTATTGCCTGATCAAAGCCAGTTGGGCCTGTCGTAATGACTCGAGCCTGGGCAGTTTTTTCGTCCAGAGATTCCGGTAGAACTCGGTCATCAGGGCTCGCGTCGAGCTATCCTCGACCGACCAGAGGCTGGCGACGACCGTCCGCGTTCCGGCCAGGTGAAAAGCTCGCTGCAAGCCGAAGACGCTTTCTCCGCCCGCAACGGTCCCCAGACCGGTCTCGCACGCGGCGAGCACGGCCAGATTCAGGCCTTGCAGCGGCAGGCCGGCAATGGCCTCGGCCGTGAGGATGTCCGGATCGTCGGGCCTCGTTGTCACGTTTCCGTCGAACGGCCCGTGCCCTGCTCCGATCAGGAGCCCCGAGAGCACCAGGGGGTTGCGGGCCAGGGGAGCCGAGGTCTTGCGTCCCAGCCGATCAAACGGCTTGGGGTCAACCTGGAGGACCGACTGGATCTCGGGCGTGGCGAACGAGCCATGTGTGGCGAAGTGCACCCAGCGTGCCCTGGGGAGCGCGCGGAGGACCGCTTCCACGCTGGCTCTACCTCCCATGAGCTCGATCACACGTCGCGGCCTGGCCAGGCTGGCCACGGTCTCCAGCTCGCCGAAGACACCGGGGCCCAGGCTGGCCATGCCGCCCACGGCGAGGAAGGTTCCCTGACCCATGGGCTCGCGCCGGCGTGACGTCAACAGGTCGAGCACGAACGGAGCGTGGGGCGCGCAGGCCAGGGCGTATTGCTCGATGAGGAAGGTCCCCGGCTGCTCGCCCGGGAGTGCCGCCCAGGGAATAGCGGTCAAGAGACCGTCCGGCACGATGACGAGCGTCCGGCTGGCCGTGGGGTTGGATCTGGCTTGCTCGGCCAGTGATGCCTGCCGCCGCGCCAGCAGCCGGGCGATCATGGCCTTGTGTCTCCAGACATGAGCATAACAATCGTCAGTACTGTCATCCAGGTGCATGGAGCACGAGATCAGGCGGCAGAACATTCCCCGGGAAATGGCCACATAGTCCAGAGCCTCGGCCTCGGAGGATGTCGCCACGAACAGCTCGTTCAGATTGTCTTGCATCTTCTGGGCCTGGCTGAGCAAGGGCCAGGCCCGGGCATATTCACCCTTCACCAGCGCCAGGGTGCCCAGGTTGGCCAGGGCTCTGGCCAGGTCGTGATGACCGACGGGATAGCTGTTCTGTCGATAGATCGTTTGGCAAAGCGCGAGTGCTTCCTGATAGTCCTTCTCGGCCGCCTCATAGTTTCCCAGGGCCGCGAGGACATGGGCACGATTGTTCAGCAGGGCGGCCAGGACGGGATGGTGCTGGGGATAGATGGCGCGTCTCATCACCAGGGCTCGCTCGTTGAACTGGAGCGCCTCGTGGAGCTGACGCTGGTTTTCGGAGAAGACTCCCAGGTCAACCAGAACGCGCAGGATCAGGACATGCCCGCGAGGGTAGCGGGCTGTGGGATAGAGCGCCTCCATCATGGTCAGGGCGCGCAGCAAGCAGCGGCGGGCGTCATCAAGCTGCTCTTGATCCTCGAGGATTCGACCCAACTGCTCCAGCGCCAGCGCGATGTCGCCGTGACCTTGAGATCCAGAGGGCGGCAAACCTGATGACCTCGGTTCCGACAACCACGACCGCAGTGAATTCCCTCCCAGAACTCGAGGCCGGCCGCCGGCGCTGGACTCGTGAGGAGTATGATCGGCTGGGTGACCTGGGCTACTTCCAGGGCCGCGCACCGAGCTGATCGAGGGAGATATCATGGTCCTGAGTCCCCAGCGGCCGAATCACAGTTACGTGTTACGTCCCGGACCACGTCGCCGAGGTGCTGCGGACCTCTGGCTGGTCTGGCGTCTGGGTGCGAATGCAACTGCCCATCGACTTTGGAACCTATTCGGCCCCCGAGCCGGACGTGTCGGTCGTGGTGGGTGCGAGCGGAGATTACCGTGACGCCCACCCGACGTTTGCTCTGCTCCTCGTCGAGGTGAACGGCTCCACGCTGGTCTATGACCGAGGCTTGAAGGCCAGCCTCTACGCGATGCGCGGGATCGGCGACTACTGGATTGTCAACCTCGAGGAGGGGCAGCTCGAGGTCCGCCGCGATCCGCGTCCCGACCCCGCGACGCCCTTCGGCTACGGCTATTGCCAACCTCGAGATCCTCCACGATGATGACGTCGTGTCTCCTCTGGCTGCTCCAGAGTTCCGCGTCTCGGTGGCCGGATTGCTGGCGTGAGCGGGGGCCGTGCGAGTCCCGGCTTGACCGCAACAGCAAAGGATGCCGCTCTCGCTAGAGCGGTTTTCGGGTCGATCGCTCACCGTAGGGTCCGCTGTGCGGACC
>JBMFUH010000950.1:0-2995 GCA_049966735.1 Isosphaeraceae bacterium | reverse complement strand
CGAGCCGACCACAGCGGATCAGGAAGTGATTTGAACCATGCCCTGGCGAAACCTGAAGCCAAGCGCGGAACCTGGCCGGCTTGCGCGAGATCGAGTGCTGAGTTGAATTGAAGGCGGCATGACCTCCGTCCCTGGCCGGCCTGCTCTTGGCTTTCTGGACCAGTTGAGACATACTAGGGTCCGCCTGGGAGACCCATCGCGCGTTCAGAAGATTCACCGACCTCGTTTCCGTGATGGGTTTCTGGCGACACGTCGATGGTGTCTTGCAAACGTGAATAGCTCCAGAGGGAGAGATGCATGGTCGGGCAGCCTCAAGTTGGTCAGAGTCAACTGGTCGATAAGCTTCGCGAACTGGCCCGCAATCTCTGGTGGGTCTGGCAACCGAATGTCATCGCGCTTTTCCGGGAACTGGACCCTGCCCTCTGGAGGAAGGTCGATCATAATCCGGTCGAGTTTCTCATGCGGCTGCCGGCCGAGCAACTCGAGCGGCGGGCGGCCGAGATGGCTCTCGACTCGCGAATTGACTATGCCTTTCGCCGTCTGGCCGAGTACATGAAAGACACCGATTCCTGGGGCGCGGTCAACGCGTCGATCCTCAGGGCGCGGCCGGTCGCTTATTTCTCGGCCGAGTTTGGTCTGCATGAGAGCTTGCCGATTTACTCGGGGGGCCTGGGCGTGCTGGCCGGCGACCACCTGAAGAGCGCCAGCGACCTGGGCATTCCGCTGATCGGCATCGGTCTGCTCTACGCCCAGGGATATTTTCGCCAGACGCTTGATGGCGAGGGGTGGCAGCAGGAGCTTTATCTCAACAGCGACCTGGAGCTCTTGCCCATCGAGAGCGTGAGCGGCCGGGATGGCCAGCCGCTCTCGATCGAGATCGAGACGGCGACGGGCATCTTGCGGGCCCGCGTCTGGCGGGTCGAGGTGGGGCGAACGACCCTTTTGCTTCTTGATTCCAACGTGCCTGAGAACAACGAATCGGATCGTGCACTAACGGGGCGCCTCTATGGAGGTGACGCCCGGGTGCGGATTCGCCAGGAATTGCTCCTGGGGGTTGGCGGCGTGCGGGCCTTGCACGCACTTTCCATCAATCCTTCCGTGCTTCATCTCAACGAAGGGCATAGCGCCTTTGCCACGCTGGAGATGATCCGGTCGATGATGGAATCGACCGCTCTCCCCTTCGGCGAGGTGATGCGGGAAGTGGCGGGGATGACCGTCTTCACCACCCACACGCCGGTAGCCGCCGGCCACGATCGGTTCCCCAGCGGTCTGGTCGAGGAGCACCTGGGGAAGATCCGGGAAGGGATGCATCTCTCGTACGACGACTTCATGGGTCTGGGCCGGGTGAACGTGGGCAACCGGGACGAGCCGTTCTGCATGACCGTGTTGGCCCTCAAGCTCTCACACTACGCCAACGGCGTGAGCGCCTTGCATGGAGTGGTGTCGCGGCGGATGTGGCAACCCTTGTATCCGCATCTTCCCGAGGAGAACGTGCCGATCGGCCACATCACCAATGGCGTGCACGTCCAGACCTGGGTCGCTCCTCAGATGGCGCTGGTGCTCGACCGCCATCTCGGCGTGAACTGGCCCAAGGAGCAGCGGCTGGCCAAGACCTGGGAGGGCATCGAGACCATCGAGGACGCCGAACTCTGGGAAACACAGCAGGTCTTGAAGGCCCGGCTGATCAACTTCGTGCGCAATCGTCTGGTCGCGGCGGCCCGCCGCCGCAACGAGCCCGATCCGGTCGTGGAAAACGCGATGGAAGCCCTCGACCTCAACGCCCTGACCATCGGCTTCGCGCGGCGGTTCGCCACGTACAAGCGGGCCGGGCTGATCCTCCAGGACGTCGAACGGTTGACCGAACTCGTCCAGGCGACCGATCGGCCCATCCAGATCATCTTCGGCGGCAAGGCCCACCCGGAAGACCGGATGGGCAAGGAACTGATCCAAGGGATCATCCGGATCACCCGCCAGTCTACCTTCGCCAACCGCATCGTGTTCGTGGAAGATTACGACATGAACGTGGCCCGTTCCCTCGTTCAGGGGGTGGATGTCTGGCTGAACAACCCCCGGCGTCCCCAGGAGGCCAGCGGCACTTCGGGTCAGAAGGCGGTGCTCAACGGCACGCTCAATTTCTCGGTTCTCGACGGCTGGTGGGCTGAAGCGTATGATGGTACCAATGGTTTCGCCATCGGCGTGGGCCGGACCCATGCGGTTGCTTCGGTGCAAGACGAGCGCGACCACAAGTCGCTCCTGGAGACGCTGACCGAGCAGGTTGTCCCGCTCTACTACCGTCGCGACGCCTCGGGGCTGCCCCGGGAGTGGATCCTCCGCCAGAAGAACGCGTTCCGGACGCTCGCCTGGAGGTTCAACGCCGATCGAATGGTGATGGACTATGCGACCCGCGGCTACCTTCCGGCGGCAGGCGGCGTGTCGTGTGCCATGCCTCGGGTCTGACGTCGGACCAGGAGTGGAACAGGCGCGGAAGCAGGGGGATGCCGGCCTTTTGAACGTGTCGCGCTTTGGGTCATGAATCGGGCTTTCTGGAACGTCCGCAAGCGCAAAGCGAGCCCGGCCGGATCGGATCGGGTCACGTCCATGAGTCAGGGCTATCTGGGCGAAAAGCTTGGTTCCTTCCGCCTGGAGGAGATTCTGGGCTCCGGCGCGATGGGCGTTGTTTTTCGCGCGACCCACGAGACTTCCGGACGTCCGGCAGCCGTGAAGATCGTCCACAACGAGCTTTCCCAGAAAGGAAAGGTCTTCGAGCGATTCGAGCGCGAGGCGGAGATCCTCAAGCAGTTCCGCCATCCCAACATCGTCCGCTGGCTGGCCTGGGGCCGGTTCAAGGGGACGTCCTACTTCGCCATGGAGTACGTGGAGGGAGTCACCCTTGAGCGCGTGATCCAGGAGCGCGGAGAACTTCCTTGGCGAGAGGTCGTCGACCTGGGAATCCAGCTTTGCGACGCCCTGCACTACGCCCACGAAAAGAGCGTGG
>JBMFUH010000949.1:0-2996 GCA_049966735.1 Isosphaeraceae bacterium | reverse complement strand
TGAACGAGCTTGTCGCTCAGAAACGCTGGCCCGATGTCATCCGGAAAATCCCCGCTCTGCGGATCGGCCTCAGCGAGGTTGACCCCCGTCTGGCCGAGCGGCTCACCGCCAGTCTGATCGATCCGCTGCTTGAGCGCACAACCTGCATCAACTGCAAGTCGGGGGCACGCCTGCTCCGGGACTTCATGCAGGTGTCCCAGCCGCTGGACGTCGACCCGGCCTGGAATCGCCTCTGGGCCATCGCCTGGCATCGTTCCTGCGACGGCGACGCCAAGGCCATGGAATTCTGGACCAAGTACGTCGCCGATTTGAAAACCTGTGCGGCGCTCAAGGCCGAAGATCGGACCCTCGCCCAGGCTCTGGTTTGGAAGCACGTGGCCGAAGGGCTCCTCATCGAGCTCGAACGCGACGACATGGACATGTTCGGCTTTGATTTCGACGACGAACTTGATGAGGAGGACAAAGAAGAACTACGGAAACAGGCCGCGACGTACATCGAGCGCAGCCTCCAGCTCGCTCCCCGGCATCGACCCAGCTACGATCTCCTCCTCAAGATCGCTCGTTTGTCGGACGATCCCGCAGTTCTTGCGGAAGCGAGACGGCGTTTGCTCGAGGTTTTCCCGGACGATCTGGACACCCTGGTCGAGACGGCCGAGAAACTCCAGAAGGACGGTGACTCGCGGCAGGCGCTTGAGGTGCTTTCCCGGGCGCGCAAGCTCAAGCCTCTGGACGAGTCGCTGGTCAACCTTGAGGTGGTCATCCGAACCGCTCTGGCACGCGGCCTGGCGAACCAAAAGCGCTGGGACGAGGGCCGCGCCCAGTTCGCCGCCATCGAGCAACTGGTGCCCGATGAGCTGAACCATTATTACTATCTGGCGCGCAAGGCAATCTTCGAGACCAAGGCCGGCCAGGCCGAGGCGGCCGATCGCTTCGAGAAAGCCGCCCTGGCCCTGCTGCCGGAACCGGCTCCTCTGTGGCTGTCGTTGCATGTTGAATCGATCCGATTCAAGTTGACGAAGGCCACCCAGAAGCACTACGCCGATCTCTGGAAGAAGGAACTCAAGAAGAAATGCCGCAGCGAGACGGCCGGCGCCATGGCGTCGCTCATGTCCGGATACCTCATCCAGGACGTGCAGTTTCAGGGCCGAGACCGGATCGCCGCCGAAGTTCTCAGTTACGTCCGCCGTACCACGCGCGTGAACTTCCGACTTGAAGATCTGGAGGACGTCGTCGAGTTCGTCGGCCGTTTACCCAATGAGAGCGGCTTCCTTCAGAAGCTGGTGCAGCGCGGATTGAAAAAGTTCCCGAACTCCGTCATGTTCCACCTCGCCGCGGCCCGCATTGCTCCCGCCAACCCGATGGCTTTTGTGCAATCGGGGGGGCCTCGGAAGCACCTGGAGGAAGCCTTGCGACTGGCCGAAGCGTCGACGAGGCGAGAAGAAAACCTCATGGTGCCCAAGATCAAGCAAATGCTCTCGGTCCACGAAGAGATCCATTCTCGGTTCTCCCATCTTCCCTTTGGCCCGCCGGGATCGAACGCGGAGTCGTTCGATGACTTCATGAGCGCGTTCGCGGCGTCGATGGGGTTCGCGATGGATGACGAGGACGACGATGACGATGACGATGACTCCGAACCATACTTCGGACGTGCTTATCCCCCAGCTCGCCGATCCGGTCCCGGTGCGCGAGGCAGACGCGGATCCAGGTCGTAACCACGAGGATAATGCGCTCTCATGAACGATCCTTATGAGCAACTGGGCTTGCCCCCCTCGGCCGATGACGTCGAGATCCGCAAGCGCTACCTGGAACTGGTCCGGCAGTTTCCGCCTGACCGGGCGCCGGAGCGGTTTGCCGAGATCCGGGCCGCATACGACGCGCTGCAAGATCCGGCCGGCCGACTCGAGGCCAGGCTCTTTCAGTCGAGGTCGCGGACGGATTCTCTCGAGGCGATCGATGAAGAGCTGCGCCGGCGATTGAAGACAGCGCGGTTCCCGCTTTCCGTTCTGGCCTCTTGGGCGGATTCCGCATGAGTAGATCGGGCGACCTCGACACTGTTCTCGACCGCTTCCAGGACTGGCTCGCCAGCGCCAGGACCACTGCCGCCAGCGCGGTGGAATCGGCCGCGCGGCTAGATCTCCACGACGATTCCGACCGGCCTTTCGGCCTGGTTGAAATGGTCGAGGAATTCACGGCCATGCGCCAGGAGCTCAAGCTCCAGACCAAGAGCGCGCGCGCCTTGCAGGAACAGTCCGAATCGTTGCTGCCCAGCTTGCGCCAGGCGATCGAGCACTTTCGCTCCGTGACGCCCCGGGAAGAGCAGGCTGCCTGGACCGCCGGCAAGCCGCTCGCGGAGGGACTGGCCACCCTCGACGAGGCCCTCGACCGCTGCCGCGGCGAGATCGAGAAGGCCCGCATCGTCGCGACCGAGCAGGTTCCGCGCAAGCTCGTCGCGGCCCTGGACCAGGTTCACTCGGGCCTGCCCTGGCTGCGCCGCGTGCTCCTGCGGAAATACCATCAGCAGGTGACGGAACTCGTGAAGCGCGAAGCGCAAGGCATCAACCAGGAATGGCTGGAATCGCTGCTCGAAGGATTCGACCTGATCCAGAACCGCGTGCGCCGGGTCCTCAAATCCGAAGGCATCGCCCCGATCGACTGCGTGGGCCGGCCGGTCGATCCCGAGCGGATGATCGTCATCGAGATCACCGAGGCACAGGACTTGCCGCCCCAGACAGTCATCGAAGAACTGCGCAGAGGCTACACCTGGAAAGGCCGCGTCCTGCGTCTGGCCGAGGTCAAGGCCGTGCGCGGCAAACCCATCGAAGAACCATCTGAGGAAACCGATGGCGCGGAGGAAGGTGAGCTTCCCGACGCCACCGTTCACGAATCGTTCGGAGATAACGGCTCCCAGTCAGACTGGCTCGGGACGGAGTGAAAAGGAGATAGCTCTATGGACACGATCATCGGCATTGATCTGGGAACCACCAACAGCGAGGTCG
>JBMFUH010000948.1:0-3002 GCA_049966735.1 Isosphaeraceae bacterium | reverse complement strand
CAGCGGACCCTACAATACTCGATCCGTGTGCAAGCCGACTGTAAACCGCTCTAGCGAGCCGAGAAATACCGCTCGGCGAAGGTCAGGAAGGTGGGCCAGTTCGGGCCGGTGGTGTGGCCGCCCTTGTGCTGGCGGAAGGCAATGTCGCCGTCCGTGAGGGCCGTTTCGATCGGGGGAAACTCGGCCGTTCCCAGGTCTTTCTTGCCCAGCAGGCGATAGACCGGCCCGGCGGCGACCGCGGCCATGAACGAGCCGCGTTGATCGACCCAGCCCCCCTCCGCGCCTGGCCCCTGGGAAGCCCCATAGCTGATGAACACGGGCCGTGGGGCACAGAGGGCGATCAGCTCGTGGGCGTCGACAGGCAGGTCCTTGGGAGTGAGCGGACCGGCGTACTTGAGGAAGTTGCCGGCCATCCAGTGGTATTCGCCCGCACCGGCCACGTTCTCAACCAGCTCGCCGAAGTTCCGCCGGTGCAGCTTGGCACCCCCTTCGCCGGAACTACCGATGAAGCCGATGGCAAAGCGCTGGTCGTAAGCCATGGCCACGAGCGCGGCCTTGCCGTACCGCGAGAGGCCCTCGATGCCCACGTGCCGCGCGTCCACGGCCTTGTCGGTCTCGAAATAATCGAGTGCCCGGCTGGCGCCCCAGGCCCAGGCGCGGAGAGCGCCCCAGTCGTCCAGCTTGCGCGGCTGGCCCTTGTTGCAGAGGCCGATAATCCCCTTCGTCAGTCCCGCGCCGTTGTCGGCCTGAATGCTGCCTGGGATGATGATCGCGTAGCCCCATCCTTTGGCCAGAAGCTGCTGCTGCCAGGTCGGGCCGCCGCCAAATCCGCCAAATCCGCCAGGGGCAAACCGAGGCGGCCTGGGAGCGGTCTTGGTCGCGCTCTTCGAGGCGGTCTTGGGAAAGCCGCCGAAGCCGGCTGGGAAGATGAAGCCAAACTCCATCATCACGGGGACCGGACGCGTCGCCTTGGCCGGCGTGGCCAGCGTCAAATCAATGTCAACCTTGATGGGCGGATAGAACGCGTTGTCCACATGCCCCACCAGCTTCTTGGTGATTACGGAGAAGTCGCCGTTCTTCTCGTGGGTGGTGTTGGTCACAACCCAGGTGACCTGGGGGACATCGTGGGGAACACGGCCGTAGATTTCCCTGTCGAAGTCAAGGGCGATCTCGGGCCTGCGCTCGTGCCACCACATCGCGGGCGTGGTGACCCTCTTGCCGTTTTTCAGGAGCAAGGGGTCGGGAAGATCGGGATAGGGGTTGGCCCTGGATTCGTCGTAGTTGGCGGAGTTGGGCGAGCGCGGGTTGCCGCTGGGACCGGGCCGGAGCGTGGTGATGTGGAGCGGCTCCATCATCCGCTGGTGATCCTGCCTCGCCGTCAGTTGCACGGGGGGCAGAAAGCCTGACTTGTCCGAATTCGAGACGGTGTCCTGGGCAAAGAGCAAGCAGGCGGCACTGGGCAGGATGAGGAAGGCGACGACCCGAGATGGCTTGGTCATGGAGGTGATCCTCGAGTGGAATGCATGGGGGGATTTCCCATGCTACTTGAATACGTCCAGGCGGCTCTCCGCCACGCAAAATACGAGATTCTACCGGACGATGGAAGCTACTACGGGGCCATCCCGGAATGCGCCGGAGTTGATGCGAACGCCGAGACACTTGAGAAATGCCGGGAGCAATTGCGCGAGGTGCTCGAGGAATGGGTCTTGTTCAGCCTGGACAGGAAGCTCCCGCTGCCGGCGCTTGATGGGATCGAACTTGTGATCAAGGAAGTGTCGGTCTAATGCCTCCTTTCGGCCCCGTCAGCAGAAGTTCGGAGGACGTGAGTTGAGCCGGCCCCCGATGATTTACCGGCTCACGGGTTTGGTCGCCTGCCGACGACCTCGGCTGCCGCCCAGGCTCGTAGCCGCTCTTCCCAGGCCGCCAGATCCTGAGTGTCCTCGTCCACGAGCCATCGCCGGACCTCGTCCGCCGAGACCGGCAAGAACTGACTCGTCCCAATGTCGACGTACTTCCCGTCAGAGCTCAAACGCTGGATGACCACGATCTCGCCATCGAACACCCAGAGTTCCGGCACCTGAAGCGCGGCATAGATTCCTGGCCGGTCCACCTGGGGGTGGGAGAGATCGACCTCCGCGGCCAGATCGGGATTGGGGTAAGGCCCCACGTTGTTCACCTTGCGTGCCAGAAGCTGGCGGACCGTGGCCAGCTTCTCAGCATCGAAGACGTAGCACTGGTCGGCCTCCAATCCCCGCGCCACTTCGGGCCGAATCCAGGTCGTCTGGCCCATGGGCTGGAAGGGGACAGCGAGCGCGAAGGCCACCGTGGTGACGAAGCGATCCAGCAGCCACGCATAGTCGTTGTGAATCGGTCCGGCCGTCATGATCTCCATGTCCCTTCCGTCGTAGGCCACGCGGATCGCGGTCCGCTCCGGCAGCGCCCGGACCAGCGTCGCGTAGACGTGGAAGTCCACACCCGGGATGCAGATCCGCGGCTCGTGGATAGGCGATCTACTTGCCACGCTCATGAAGCCCTCCTCGATCGCACGAAACAGCCAGGAATCCCGCCGGCCCCTCATGGCTGGGGGCGAGCTGGCGGGATCGCCCCTGCAACCAAGCTCAGATCGTCTCCATGATCTTGGCCAGCACTTCCGGCCTGGGCCGGAGGGTCTCTTCGGAGAGCAGGCAGAGCGGCTTGTCGACCACGTTGAGCGTGGTCATGAAGTCGGGCCGCTGGGAGTCGACGTAGAGGAGGCCGGTCACGAACTCGTTCTTCTGATGGCTCTCTTCCAGGAGCCGGAGCGCCGAGCAGCGATCGGTGACGTTGTGCTCCTCGTGGTGCAGGGCTCGCAGGACGATCCACGAGCCGTCATGAAGCTGGACGCGGGTTGCCTGGCCGGGCTTCTGCTCAACCTCGATCTCCGTCAGCCGTGGGACGAAACCGACTTCCTGGAGCGGTTCCTCGTGCTCCTTGGCCCAGTCCCAGCTCTTGGTCGGGCCCTC
>JBMFUH010000947.1:0-3008 GCA_049966735.1 Isosphaeraceae bacterium | reverse complement strand
GGATTCGAGCCGGGGGACTTTCGGAGACTTGATCGGATTGGGGATCGCCATGACCCAACTCCCTCCAAACTCGAGTCAGAAGCAGAGCTCTGACGGATTGAGCCCTTTGCAGACATTCTATCCGTTCCGCGCCCAAGGAACCATTCGGCTCGGTGCATGACTTTCGAACGGAATCAGGCCGCGACGAACGTCTTGCCTTTTGTGTAGAATAATTGAGACTCCGCGAACTGGATCTGGACAGGACTGACGTGAGGGGGAGCCGATGGGTGAGGAATTTTCGAGAATCGATGACGCACTCGAAGCCCTGCGAGACGGCCGGGTCATCATCGTTGTGGATGATGAGGACCGGGAAAACGAGGGAGATTTCGTCGCGGCCGCGGAGAAGGTCACGCCGGAGATCGTCGAATTCATGATCACTCATGGGCGCGGGCTCCTTTGCATGCCGCTCTTGCCCGAAATGGCCGGCCGGCTCCAGCTCAACCCGATGGTCGATCATAACACCGCGCCGCACCAGACGCCGTACACGGTTCCGGTGGACCACGTCTCTTGCCGCACGGGCATCAGCGCGGAGGAGCGAGCGCGGACGGTCCGGGCCATTCTCGATCCCTCGACCAAGCCGGCCGATTTGTCCCGGCCCGGTCATCTCTTTCCGCTGGTGGCCAAGGAAGGAGGCGTGCTCCGCCGCGCGGGCCATACCGAGGCGACCGTGGACCTGGCCCGGCTCGCGGGACTGACCCCCGCCGGCGTGATCTGCGAGATCACCGACGGCATTCACATGGCGGGAAGAGAAAAGCTTCACGCGATTGCACGCGAACATCATTTACCTCTCGTCTCCATTGAGACCCTCATCAAGCATCGGCGGCGGCGCGAGAAGCTGATTTATCGCGCCACCGAGGCCGATCTGCCGACCCGTTATGGCAAGGGAAGGATCATCGCCTACCGCGTCCAGCACGAACCGGGCAACGAGCCAATCGCGTTCGTCATGGGAGACCTTCAGAGTGTTGAGGCCCCCCTCGTTCGACTGCATTCGTCCTGCTTCACCGGCGACCTGCTGGATTCGCTCCGCTGCGATTGCGGCGACCAGCTCCACATGGCGCTGGGGATGATCGGATCGGAGGGCGCCGGCGCGCTCATCTACCTTCCCCAGGAAGGACGCGGCATCGGCCTGATCGAGAAGATCCGTGCCTACAACCTGCAAGACAAGGGGATGGACACCGTCCAGGCGAATCTCGCGCTCGGCCACCGGGCCGACCTCCGCGACTACGGAATCGGCCTGCAAATCCTCAAGGACCTCGGGCTCACCAAGGTCCGTCTGCTGACCAACAATCCCAAGAAGACCGACGCATTCGTCTATTACGGCTATGACCTTGTCGTCATGGATCAGGTGCCGATCATCGCGCCGGTCCTCGCGGAGCGCCAGCGCTACCTGGACACCAAGCGAGACAAGCTTGGCCACCTGCTGCCGCCTCGGCCTTGCTGCGGCCCGGAAGTTGGACCCGGCGTCACCTGCGCCCAGGTGGATTCCTGTCCTCCGCCCGGCGCTGCCTGCCCAACCAACGGATCGGTTTGCGGGCCTCGAGAAGATTAGTTGTCAGTTGCTCGTTGTCAGTTGTCAGTAGGCTGGCAATCAGCAACTCAGTCGTCAGTGAGATCAGAACTAGCAACGAGCAGCCTGAAGGATACCGTTATGCCGTTCTCCCTTCCGTTGTCGTCAGCCATCGCGAGGAGCATGTACGCTGTTGCTCTCGCCGCGGCGCTGGTTTTCCCTCCCCTCGTCGCCAGAGCCCAGGATTCGAAGCCCGCGCCTGAGACCAGCGCGACCCCAAAACCTGCCAATCCCGAGGCGAAGACACTACTGGATGAGGTCTCCAGGGCCTACAAGGCGCTTGGCTCCTACTCCGACCAGGGGCAATTCGTCGTGGCCATGACCATAAGCGGCCAGAAGAAGAAGCAGGTCATGCCCCTGAAGCTGACATTCGTCCGGCCCAACAAGCTCGACCTGGACGCAGGGCCAGTTCGGGTGGTCAGCGATGGCAAGACGCTCACCACCGCGATCATTCCCCTCAAGCGGTACACAGCCGTTCCCGCCCCCGAATCCATCAGCTTCGAGACCTTCCGGCAGGGGCCCACAGGCGCTGCACTCTTCGGTGGTCCCACAGGTCCGCCAATGTACGTCTTGCTCAATCTCCTGTCCGCCCCGGATCCGGCGGTGGCGATCGGACAACTTGGCGGATCGCTTCAGCTTGGTCCCAAGAATCCCCAGACTTCCGCCCCTTCCCTCCTGATCGATCAGACAGACGGCCCCGATATTCGGCTGACCATCGATCCTTCAACAAAATTGCTCTCCAGCATCGACTTTCTGATCGATCCCCAGAGCCTGGCCAAGAGCGCGCTTGCAGGGCAGACAGTCACGGTCGAGGAGTTTGGATGGTCTGCCGGTTCCGTGAAGTCTCAGGTCACCAAGGAACAAACCTTCGCTTACGAACCGCCCAAGGGGTTTTCGAAGGTGGATACGCTCCTGGAACGGCCGGGCAAGGAGGAAGCACCGAAGTTCGCGGTCCAGGAGAAGGTGGGTAAGGAGTCGCCCGATTTCACACTGACTGTCTTGGACGGACCGGGCAAGACCCGGACGTTGACCCGCGCCGAGCTTGCCGGCAAAGTCGTGGTGATCGACTTCTGGGCCACCTGGTGCGGCCCTTGCATGCGCGAACTACCCGAAATCCAGCAACTCGTCGACGCCCTCGTCAAGAACAAGAAAGAGGTCGTTCTGGTCGCCCTCAACGAGGATTCCGAACCCAGGGAACTGACGGAGGTTCGCAAGCTCGTCGAGAAAACCTTGACCTCCAAGGAGATCAAGATCGAAGGCAACCCGGTCGGACTGGTCGGCCTGGACCCCAGCGGATCGGTCGCCCGCGCTTTCGATGTCGAGGGTTTTCCCACGGTCGTCGTGCTCGACGCGAAAGGGAACGTGCAATCCGCCCACGTCGGCGTCAGCCCAGACATCCGCG
>JBMFUH010000946.1:0-3018 GCA_049966735.1 Isosphaeraceae bacterium | reverse complement strand
GCGGACCAAATCCCGCAGCCGTCGGTCCGCACAGCGGACCCTACGCGCAGCCATCGACCCCAAAACCGCTCTAGTGGCTCGCGGGGGTTGCCAGTTACCAGTTGCCAGACATCAAACACCAAACACCAGGGACCAGACACCATGAGACCAGCGGTTCCTCCGCATATCATCAGCGGCTGGCTGGGTATCGATGCGATCCAGCAGGCCTGCGCCCGTGTGTTTCCCACGCTGCGTGCCGCCGCCCCGGCGCTCTTGGCCCAGGCTTCGCCTTCCGGCCTTGTGGGATCGCCGGCTCCCGCTCCAATCCTGCTGTACAAAGCCTGGCATGACATTCTGGGCAACTATCCGAACTACCCCGCACAGCAGATTGGCGACTGTGTATCCTTCGGTCATGGCCATGCCAACGACCTCTTGCAGTGCATCGAGATCGTCCTGGGTGAGCCGGCCGAGTATCGCGAGACCGACACCGAGTTCATCTATGCGACCTCCCGTCAAGTCGCCGGCATTCTGGGCAGCTTCGACGGATCGTACGGTGCCGCCGCGGTGAAGGCGATGATGACGATCGGCATGGTGAGCCGGCAGATGCTCGGCGCCCAGGGCGTCTATAGCGGTCAGCGGGCCAAGGACTGGGGACGCACGGGCGCTCCCGCCGCCATCCAGGCCGAGGCCGCTCCCTATAAGCTTGGCTCCGCCGCGCTCGTTTCCACCTGGGACGAGCTGGTGGCGTCTCTCAAGGGGGGCTATCCGGTGACGATCTGCTCGAACCAGGGGTTCACCCTCCATCGCGATTCCGCAGGTTTCTGTGCGGCACGCGGTGTCTGGGGCCACTGTATGATGATCGCCGGCGTCCGGTTCGACCGCGAGGGCGCCTGCATCGTCCAGAGCTGGGGGCCCGACATTCCCGACGGCCCGCTGGCCCTGGACCAGCCGAACTTCTCGTTCTGGGCCGACCGCCGGGCGATTGAACGGATCCTCTCCGCCGGCGATTCCTGGGCCCTCTCCAAAGCTCCCGAATTCGTCGTCCGACCGCTCCCCGACCATTGGAAGTATGACCAGGCGGCGTGAAGTCGGTAGTGGGTAGTGGCGAGTGGGGAGTGGGAAGAAAGCGGAACGGGAGCGTGCAAAGGTTGTGCTATCCGGCATCCGCTACCCACTCGCCACTCGATGCTAGCCACAAATCACTCGCCACTCGCCACCCTCCATGCGACACCGTGTTCTTCAAGTGTTCCGTCAACAGCAGCCCGAGGACTGGGCCTGTCTGACGCTGCTCGTCTCCCTGGGTGTCTATCTTCTCTTTTCCGAACGTTTTTGGGTCCTTTTCCCTTTCTGACGAGAGCGGCTTTTGTGTCGACGGCTCCCCTGGAATACGCACCACTCGCCACTCGCCACGAACCACTCGCCACGAACCACTAGGAGTGAACCATGAGCGCCTTGCTTCTGAAGCTGATCGACGGCTACAAGACCTATGCTTCGGCGATCCTGGCCGTCTTGTCGGGCCTGGGTCTCATTCTGAGCCAGAATTACGCCACCGGCCTCACCCAGATCTTCCAGGCGTTGCTCCTGATCTTCGGCGGTGCTTCCGTCGTCAGCATGCGACATGCCATCGCCAAGGTTCAGGCTGCCGCCAGCAAGTCCGCCGGCTGAACTCCCTCTCGTGCCGTCCAGCCTCCTCGCTTGGCTCGCCCCGTTCTGAGTTCGCCGCCTCTCCGTGCAGTGGATGACCAGAGGTATGAGCTTGCTGACGGAATTCCATCTCAGGACGATCACGATGACGGGAGGCCTGGTGGCGGCGGGCGCCGCGGTGATCGCCGAGGCCGTCACGACCGATCCCACGGTCGGCACCGGCTCCTTCCTCCTGGGAGGCGCCGGACTCATCGCGGCGGTCTCCGCCTTCACCAAGGACTACTGGACCGACCGCCAGAAACAACGTGAACATGAGGTCGCATTGCTTCGCATCAAGACTCGTAACCACCAGACCCACGACGGCCTGCGGGAGATGTACAACTGGGCCAAGGCCGCGAAGCTCGCGGTCTCCAGCCTGCCCCCCGTGCCCGAGCTTTCCCTCGACGACGACCTCGAGCAAGAGCCGGAGAAACAGGATGCGTGACGTCTGGCGCTGGTGGAAAGTCCGCAAACCTCAGCTCAGGGCTCTTTTGGTGCTGGGCCTCATCTTCCTCTGGATGAGCCTCAACCTCTGGCAAACCCAGAGAAACTTTCATAAAGTGATGCGACTTTATGAGCAAAATATCAAACAATTGGAAGCAAGCAAACTTTTTGAACTCGACCAGCTTACCGAAGCCCTGGAGACCCACCAGGCCCAGCAAGACCTGGATGCGGCGGCCCTCCGCCACGACCTCTGGGACCTGAGCGCCAAGATCGGCCAGTTCGTCGACCAGCCCAGACCAATCATGGATCGGCATTAATTCCGTTCCACGGCGGCAACCATCGACGCGAAAACTGCTCTAGAATCTGAGCGGATCAACATGTCTGGCAAACGTATCGATGCGGTAGAAGACGCCGACGCCCAGGCCGGCAATCCCCCGCCCTCCGTGGACTGGGAGACCATGGGCCTCTTGGATGGCTCCTCCCTCACGGAGTTGCTTCGCGCCTGCATCGGGTCGGTCCTCCAGGGGGCGGCGCCGCGCAAGACCTGGGGCCAGCTCCTCGTCGAGACGCTGCTCACCAAGGCCGCCGGCGGTGACATGCGTGCCCTACTGGAAATCTGGGCGCGGCTCGAGGGCAAACCGGGTAGCGCGAAAGTTCGCCCCCGTCCGCCTCTCCAGGTACCGGACGAACTCGCACGGATGATCCTCAACTATGGACGCGAAACCTCCGACTGTCATCGAGACGTTTGACGGACTACCCCACTGGAAACCGCGAAGCCAGGAGGACCTCGGCCGCTGGCTGTCGTATTACACCAGCATCCGTATTCCCGACCGTGCGGTCTGCGCGGGCCACGTCGCTCCGTTCGACATGTTCGCTCACCAGGTGCTGGAACGTCCCTCACTCTCACTCTGG
>JBMFUH010000945.1:0-3024 GCA_049966735.1 Isosphaeraceae bacterium | reverse complement strand
CCGCGCACCAGGCTGACGGCTCGCTGGGCATCGAGTTGCGGTCCCAACGGAGGCTCGCGCGGGGCCTCTCCCGCGCGCCTGGGGCAGCGGTATTTGAGGATGATGCCGGTCATGCCGACCGAGTTGAGCCAGGCGGCCACCTCCTCGCCTTCCAGCTCCCAGTAGAGATCCCAGTAGCCTCCGCCCGGGCAGATGATCATGGCCGTTCCCGTGTTCATCGCCTGGGGAGGGCGATAAACGGTGAGACTCGGTTGGGAGACGTTGGTGATCAGCCTGGTCGGCCCGACCAGGGGAGACTGGTGAATCCGGCTGGTCTCCTTGCCGCTGATGCCGATGTCTCCCGGCACCTTCCCCGGCCAGAGTTCGACAACAACAGGTTCCGCCGCTTTGCCGGAAAGGGCCAGAACCATGCCGGCAAGCAGCACCGCGGCGATCGTATTCCCACGCACGGCAGTCGTCTCCTCTTTGAATGACGAGGGCACAGACCGGATTGTCTCGTCAAGCTGCCTCAACATCAACAGAGTCATCCTGGCAATTGCCCGGTTGACGTTGAATCCGGCGCGGAGGATCATGGCAGCGATCAACGGGCGAATGGTCCGTCCCGGGTTCGCGATCTCGTGAGAGGACGAAAGAGCACCATGGCCGATGCAGCAAGCAGCCCCGTCGCGCTGGTGACGGGAGCGGCGCAGGGGATTGGCGCGGGAATCAGCAAGGCGCTGGGCGAGGCCGGCTTCGCCGTCCTGCTGGCCGATATCGAGCTGGACCTCGCGAGCGAGACCGCCACCGCGTTCCAGCAGACAGGTCTGGAGGCCAGCGCGATCCAGCTTGACGTGGTTCGCGCCGACCACTGGGCGAGCGCCATGGCCACGATCGAGGAGCGGGGGGGCGGGCTGGACGTCCTGGTCAACAATGCCGGGCTCAGCTCGCGCGGGACCGTCGATACGACCGCGGAGGCCCTCTGGGACCTGACGCTGACCGTGAACCTGAAGGGCCCCTGGCTGGGCATCAAGGCCGCGCTGCCGCTCTTGCGCAAGCGCAAGGGGACGATCATCAACATCGGCTCGACGCGGGCGACCCGGCCCATGCCGGGGCTCTTTCCCTACGTCGTCAGCAAGGCGGGGCTCTGGGGCCTGACGCGGCAGGTTGCCAACGAGTGCCTCCTGGAAGGGATCACCTGCAACATGGTCGCTCCGGGCTGGGTCGATACGCCCAACGAACGGAAGATCCAGGCCCGCTACGGCCGTCCGGATTTCCCCGCCGGCATCCGCAACCTGACCACCCCCGAGGACGTCGGCGCGATGGTCGTCTTCCTCACCTCGAAAACAGGCCACAAGATCAACGGCGATATTCTCTACGTCGACTCGGGCCTGCACGTGGTCGACGACGCGGGCATGGTCCATCTTCCCGAACGCATCCGGCCTCCATTCGAACAGCGTCTGGAGGAGCCCTGAGCTGAGAGCGGCAAGCACACCACGACACCAAGAGTTCTGGGAGTTCGTCTCATGAGCGACTTTGTTTACTGTCTGAACACGAGCACGATCCAGCCCACTCCGCTTCTGGAGAAGATCCGCGTCGCCGGCCGCGCGGGCTATCAGGCGATCGAGCCCTGGAACGACGAGATCACCGATTACCTGGAGCAAGGTGGAACCATCACCGAGCTGAAGAAGGCCATCGCCGACGCCGGATTGAAGGTCGTCAGCGTGATCGCGCTGCATAGCTGGATCACGACCGAGGGAGACGAGTACGCGAAGGCGCGAGACGAATGCTGCCGGCGGATGGAGCAGGCGGCACAGCTTGGTAGCCCGTTCATCGTCGCCAGCCCTCCCCAGGAAGTTGTGGATCTGGGCCGGGCGACAACTCGCTTCAAGGAGCTGCTGGGAATGGGGCGCCTCTTTGGAGTGATCCCGTCGATGGAGTTCCTCGGCTTTGTCGACGGCATCAAGAACGTGGGCAGCGCGTGGGCCATCGCCCAGGGGACCGGAGATCCGCAGGCCACGGTGGTCGCCGACGTCTTTCACATGATCCGCGGCGGCGGCTCGGTCGACGACCTGCTCCAGCTCACCGGCGACCGGCTGGCCAACTTCCACATCAACGACGTGCCGGCGGAGCCCGACCCGCTGACCCAGACGGACTACCACCGCGTGATGGTCGGCGAGGGCATCGCCGACCTGCGCAGGGTGATCGCCAACCTGCGGAAGATCGGCTACCACGGTCCGCTGTCGCTGGAACTCTTCAATCGCGACCTCTGGGAGGCCGACCCGGAAACGGTCGTCAAGCGAGGGCTTGACCGGGTGAAGGGCCTGGTGGAAAGTTGAAGGGAGAGAGAAACGCACTCCAGCCTGGCACCGAAGGAGTGAAGCCATGTCGACGGCTGTTACCGGTCTTAGCCTTCCCCCCAGGCCTCCTGGTGACTATCGATTGACAGTGTACCAGTACGAGCAAATGGCGGAGGCGGGGATACTCACCGAAGATGACAACGTCGAGCTGCTCAACGGACTCCTGGTGCGGAAGATGGCCAAGGCTGAATCTCATACGGCTTCGTGCACCGACACACGCGATGCGCTCTTGAAGCTCATCCGCGTGGGGTGGTATCTGCGCGTCGAGGCGCCGATCCGGATCCCCGACTGCGACGAACCGGAACCGGACCTGGCAGTCGTTCGCGGCAAGAGCCGGGATTACGTCGCTCTGAAACGTCTCCCCCTGCCAGCAGAAGTCACGCTCGCGATCGAGGTCGCGGAGTCCAGTCTACAGCGCGACCGAACCGACAAGCTGCGGGATTACGCACAGGGGGGCATCCCGGTTTACTGGATCATCAACCTTGTTGACCGCCAGGTCGAAGTCTACACGCAGCCCGAAGGCGGCCACTACCTCGTGGCCCAGGTATTCAAGACCGATCAGAGCCTCACGGTCGTGATCGGCGGGGCCGCGGTGGGCGAAATTCCCGTCGCCGATATCGTGCCCTGACGTCGTCAATACTTCGCCAGGTCCTTTTCCGCCTTGGCGGGATTGATCTTGCCCACGGCC
>JBMFUH010000944.1:0-3027 GCA_049966735.1 Isosphaeraceae bacterium | reverse complement strand
ATGCGATCTCAAAGCACACCCTTGGTGGAAGGAACATCGTGGGAGCGCGGGTCGGGCTCGGCCGCCGCGCGGAGGGCGCGGGCCAGCCCCTTGAAGATGGCCTCGCTGATGTGGTGGGTGTTGCGGCCGTAGTGCAGAAGCACGTGCAGGTTCATCCGCCCTTGAGTGCAGACCGCGTGCCAGAAATCAGCCACCAGCTCGCTGTCAAACGTGCCAACCTTGGGCGTGGGCATCGCCACGTTCCAGACCCAGAAGGGCCGGCCGCCCAGATCCAACGCGCAGGTGACCAGGGCCTCGTCCATCGGCGAGATCGCGTGGCCGTAGCGCCTGATCCCCGCGCGATTGCCCAGGGCCTGATCGATCGCCTGGCCCAGGCAGATGCCCACGTCCTCCGTGGTGTGATGGTCGTCCACGTGCAGGTCTCCGGTGCACGAGACGGCTAGGTCAACGAGCGCGTGGCGGGCGAAGAGCTCGAGCATGTGGTCCAGGAAGCCGACGCCGGTGGCGATCTGGGCTTTTCCCTGGCCATCAAGGTCGAGCGTCAGGCGGATGTCGGTCTCGCGGGTCTCGCGGACGATTTCAGCGGTGCGATGGAGTTCGTTCAAGGCAAGCGGTCCCTCCGACTCTGGCATGAAACGCGGCTGCTCACGGAATGTACCCGATTCGCGCTGATCCGGTCACCCCGTCGCGGGAAAAACCTCGAGCAGGCGATCGATCTCGGCGTCGGTGCCAATGCTGATTCGCAGGCCGGGAGCATGCCCCGGATAGGTCATCAGCCGAACCAGGATCTTCTCCTTCTTGAGCCTGGCGAACGTCTCCGGCGCGGGGGGCCCTCCCGTGGCCCAGACGAAGTTGGCCTGGCTCACGGGAACGTTGTATCCCAGCTCGCGAAGCTCCAGGGTCAGCCGGTGGCGCGTGGCGCGGATTCGCGAGCGGGTGACATTCAGATAGTCCTGATCCTGGAGAGCGGCCACGCCGGCGGCCAGGCTGAGCGCATCGCAATTGTACGAGTCTTTCACCTTGAGCAACTGCTCGATCACGGCGGCCTGGGCGACCAGGTACCCCAGGCGGACGCCGGCCAGGCTGTAGCCCTTGCTGAAGGAGCGAGTGATGATCACGTTGGGATGATCACGCACGAGAGCAATGCAATGTTCATCCGCGAAATCAGCGTAGGCTTCGTCGACAACAAGCGGGCAGGGGAGGGCCTCGGCCAGGTTGGCCACTTCGGCCGGCTCCAGCGCGGTGCCGGAGGGACTGTTGGGGTTGGCCAGGTAGACGAGCTTCAATCCGGGCACGCGAAATTCGGCCGGGTCGAGCCTCCAGTCGCCGGAGAACGGTACGACGTGCTCACGGCCGTCCTGAAGCTGGATGAGCGTGGAATAGAGCAGGTAGCTGGGTGCGGGGTAGGCGGCCAGCTCGCCCGGGCCGACGAAGGCGCGCGTGATGATCGTCAGCACGTCGTCCGAGCCGTTGCCCGCGAGAATCATCCCGGGCTCGACGCCGTGCAGTTCGGCGGCCGTGCGGCGAAACTCGGTCCCCAGCGGGTCGGGATAGAGCCGCAAGCGGTCGGTCAGCACGCGGCCGAGCGCCTCGATCACGCGCGGTGAGGGGGGGTAGGGATTCTCATTCGTATTCAGCTTGATGAATCCCCCTTCCTGGGGCTGCTCGCCGGGCACATAGCCGGCCATCCGCGGGATGTGGGGGCGAAACCAGTCGCTCATTCGAGGCAATGACTCCAGGTCAGTCGTTGATGTCCAGGCATTCCGCCCTGGCCAGCGCGGCCAGTTGTTCCAGGGCTCCGTCGTCGATCCGGTAAACGGTCCAGTCGTCCATCGGCCGAGCGCCCAGCGAGCGGTAGAAGCCGATGGCCGGCGCGTTCCAGTTCAGCACCGACCATTCCAGCCTGGCGTAGCCCCGTTCCCTCGCCAGGCGGGCGACGTTCGCCAGGAGGGCCTTGCCGATGCCTTTGCCCCGGCGCTCGGGACGAACGTAGACGTCTTCAAGGTAAAGCCCGGGCCGGCCGCGGAAGGTGGAAAAGGTCGTGAACCAGAGGGCGAATCCCACCGGCTCGCCTTCGACTTCGGCGATGATCGCCTCGGCGACCGGCCGGGGACCGAAGAGGTGGCGGCGGAAGTCTTCGGGAGTGGCCTTCGCGAACCGCTCCAGCTTCTCATAGACGGCCAGTTCGTAGACGAGGTTCGCGATGGTCATCGCATCCTCGGGCCGGGCCGGGCGGATCGTCGCGGTCTGAGTCGAGACGGCCCCATTCCGGGGCACTGGCTGGCCGGCCGCCCTAACGTCGGTGCTCATGGGTGCTATCTCCGCCATTCTCTGACCTTCTCCGCGAGATCCGGGTCCATCTCCACGTTGATATCCAGGCCCGGCAACGCGGCCTGAAGCGCCTTGACTCCCTGGAGCGTGACCTTCGTCCCGGCGAGATCGACGGTCTTGAGATTCGCAAGCGCGTGCAGGTGGACCAGTCCCGCGTCGGTCACGTCGGTCGCGTCCAGATCGAGCGTTTCGAGGTTGGACAACCCCGCAAGCTTCGCCAGCCCCGCATCGGTGATCCGGTTGCCCGAGAGAGTCAGCCGTTCCAGGCTGGTCAAACCTTGAATCGGCACCAGACAGGCGTCGGAGAGCCCGGTCGGCCCGACGCCGTAGCGGATGTGGTTCATCCGCGAGAGGTTCAGCTCGCGAAGCCGGTTCAGACGGCTCAAGGGCGCCAGCCCCTTTGCCGTCACGGCACACTCCTGGAGGCTGAGCGACTCCAGGTTCCACAGCTTGGGAAGCATGAGCAGATCAGCATCAGGAGATGCCTTCATCCATGAGTTGCCTTTATACTTCGCTTCCGTGACTCCGCCGGTCATCCAGTTCTCGCTGTCGAGCTGCCAGTTGACCACGAAGCCCGCCCCACCCAAGGACCACTGGGTCGTGACCTGCTTGAGAAAGGGAACTCCCACCACTCCGGCCGCGATCACCACGCCGACCACAAGGCCGAGTACAACAGTCCGGCGCGCCATCTGGAGA
>JBMFUH010000943.1:0-3036 GCA_049966735.1 Isosphaeraceae bacterium | reverse complement strand
CCGTGGTGGTCCGGCTCGACAGCGGCCAGCCCGGACGGACCATCCAGTTCGATGGCCATCTCGATACGGTCCACCTGCCGTTTGTCCCGCCGAAGGTCGAGAACGGCCTGATCAAAGGGAGCGGCGCGTCCGACATGAAAGGAGGGGTGGCCGCGGCCGTCGAGGCCCTCCGCGCGGTCCGCGATTCGGGGGCGCTTCAGGCCGGTGCCATCCTCCTCACCGCTCATGACCTGCACGAGGCCCCCTGGGGCGACGGCCGGCAGCTCGACCGACTGATCCGCGAGGGTTACACCGGCGACGCCGTCCTTTTGCCCGAGCCCTTGTGCGACGTCTTGCCTGTCGCCGGCCGCGGTTCGGCCACGTGGAAGGTCCACATCCGGCGCACTGGTTCGCCGGTCCACGAAGTCATGCGGCCCCGCGACGAACCCAGCGTGATCGCCGCCGGCGCGCGGCTCGTCGCGGAACTGGGCCGGCTGGAGGCCAAGCTTGCCGCCGAGGTTCATCCCGTCTGCGGCTCGCCCAGCGTATTCATCGGTCAGATTCATAGCGGTGAGATCTATAATCAATATCCACAAGAATGCTGGATTGAGGGAACCAGGCGCTGGTTGCCCGGAACCGAGCCCAAGGCCGTCGAGACGGAGTTCCGCTCACTGCTGAATCAGCTCGGGCTCGACACGCGAACCCAGACCGACTGCGACTGGTTCTTCATTCGCGACGGCTTTCAGCTTGATGTCGCCGACCCGTTTGTCGCGACGTTCCAGGGAACCTATAAGGCCATCTCAGGCCAGCCGCTCGCCGAGGGCCCCAAGCCCTTCGTTGACGACGGCAACAGCTTCTGGGCGATCAAGGACATTCCGGCGATCACCCACGGCCCGCGCGCGGGCGGTGCGCACACGGTGGACGAGTGGGTCGACATCGACGACATGGTCCGCGTGGCCCTTCTTTATGCCGCGTCCGCGTTGGAATATTGTTCGCTGCCGAGATGAGCCGCCGAGGAGCCGGAGGGATGACCAGTACTCGGACGATGCGGAGCGGCGGGGACCGAATTCCTCTCATACTCAGACTCGCATTCGGTCGTCGGGGCTCCTGCCAATCGAGTACGAGCACGAGTACGATTGCATTCCGGGACGCGCGGACGACGCGAAGTGGCGGGGACGGCGAGATCCCAATCCTGTCGTTTTTGTAGGTTGAGCCATTGAGGAGCCAGATTGATGACTGCGATGCTTCCTGATCTGATCGCCGAGGCCCAGACGACCGAGGAGGCTTTTCTCCGCCAGATCTTCGTCCGCGACCAGATGGCCGAATGGTCGAAGCAGCCGCTGGTGATGGCCCGGGCCGACGGCGTCTCTTACTGGGACGTGTCCGGCAAGCGCTATCTCGACGCGATCTCGGGCATCTATGTCGCCTCGGTGGGTCACAACAACCGCCGCGTGATCGAGGCGATTCGCCGCCAGTTCGACATCCTGGCGTTCTCGCCGCCGATGCACGGGACCAACCCGTTGGCGGTGCAGCTCGCCAATCTGCTGGCCGAGCTGGCGCCGGGAGACCTGTCGACCGTCAAGTTCCAGTGCGGCGGATCGGAGGTGACCGAGGCGGCCATCAAGCTGGCCCGGCAGTACCACAAGCTCACCGGTTCGCCGGGCAAGTACAAGATCATCAGCCGCTACCAGTCGTGGCACGGGTCCACGCTGGGCTCGCTCTCGGCCTCGGGCCTCAAGTCGCGGAAGACGGTGAACGAGCCACTGGCGCCCGGGTTCCTGCATGTCTTTCCGCCGACCTGCTACCGCTGTCCGTTCGGCAAGAGCTATCCCGACTGCGGTATCACTTGCGCGACGATCGTGGAGCAGGTGATCGAGATGGAAGACCCGGCCACCGTGGCGGCGATCATGGTCGAGCCGATCGGCCACACCGGGGGGGTGATCGACCCGCCGCAAGAATATCTTCCCCTACTCCGCGAGATCTGCGATCGGCATAACGTGCTCTTGATCTTTGATGAGATCATCACGGGAATCGGCCGGACCGGGCGGATGTTCGCCGCGGAGACGTTCGGCGTCACGCCCGATGTCCTCTGCATCGCCAAGGGGCTGGGCGGGGGCTACGCGCCGCTCTCGGCGATGATTTGCCGCAAGCCGATCGCCGACGCCTTCTGGGGGCCGATCGCGTCGAACCCCGGGTTCGTCGAGGGACATACGTTCGAGGGCAACCCGATCGCCTGCGCGGCGGGGGTTGCCGTGCTCTCCGAGATCATCGACCGCGACCTTTGCGGCAACGCGCGCATCCAGGGGGCGCGGCTGCGCCAGCGGTTCGAGGAGATGGCTCGGAAGCACGCGGTGATCGGCGACATCCGCGGCAAAGGGCTCTTCCAGGCCATCGAGCTGGTGCGCGACCGGCGGACGAAAGAGCGGTTTCCCGATGCGCTCGCCCTGGGCGTCAAGGTCGGCCGCCGGGCGCTCGAGCGCGGGCTCCTCTGCCGGTTCGACCCCCACTGGATCGCCTTTGGACCACCGTTGATTGTGACCGGCGAGCAGATCGACGCCATGACGGCCATCCTCGAGCAAAGCTTGAATGAAGTGCTGGGCGAGGTCGGCGCGCAGCCGAGCTAGGGCGGTTTTCTTTTGAGTTGCCGCTTGGGCGAGTTTTCTCTTCCTTCTCCTGGGGGAGAAGGTGGCCGGAACGGCCGGATGAGGGCCGGCAGCAAACCAGGACCGCTCCCACCCTCTGCCGCCCCCGCGGGGCACCTTCTCCCAGTGGGAGAAGGTATGATCCTGGTCGCTTGCCTCGACGGCTGTGTGCCATGCAAGGGGAGAACGCTCTAACCGCTATTGGACACGACTGGCGACCATGATCCCTCACCTACCCATCGTTGCCCGGCTGCCGATTTACCTCCGGTTCGTCCGGTACTTGTTCTGGGAGTTTCGCTGGCCGCTGTCGATCTTCGTGATGTTGGTTCTGGCCGGCGGCACGCTGCTCTGGCGGTTCTACGGTCACGAGCCGCTGTCATTCGCCCGGGCCTGCCATGTCGTTTTCCTGATGATC
>JBMFUH010000942.1:0-3036 GCA_049966735.1 Isosphaeraceae bacterium | reverse complement strand
CTCAGTTCGATCGCTGGATCGCCGCGGAAGGAGGCCTCGACATTCAGCTCCTGGGCATTGGACGCAACGGCCACATCGGTTTCAACGAGCCCAGTGAACTGTCCGTGGCGGAGGCCCTGGCACTGCCCACCAGGCTCGTCGAGCTGCACCCCATGACTAGGGCCGACGCGGCCCGCGAGTTCGGCGGCGCGGATCGCGTGATCCCCCGCGCACTGACCATGGGAGTGGCCCCGATCCTGGCCGCGCGTTCGATTCTCATGCTGGCCACCGGGTCCCACAAGGCCGAGATCGTCGCGGGCGCCTTGAACTCTCCCATGACGACAAGCTTGCCGGCTTCTCTGCTCCAGTCCGTCGCCGACCGCGTCACCTGGATGCTCGACGAGCCCGCCGCCAGCCGCCTGTAGCAATCCACCGCGGTTGCGGCTGGGAAACGATCAGTAACTCTGGGCACCGGTGATCTCTCCTCCTTGAACCGTGCCCAGGGCCCGCCAGGTGTTCCCTTGAATCGAATCCTTGATGAAGCGAACGCTCCCGTCGCCCATCAGCGTGTTCACGCCTCCGGGATGATAGCTCCGCGCCGTGTGCGCCGCGAAGGTGGAACTGCCGAGCTGTTCGTCTACAGCGATGAGATCGATATCGATGTTCCGGCTCGGCGTGCCCAGGGTCTTGAGATTGGGCCTCCAGGCGGTCGTGAAGCCGGTTTCCGACACGCCGCCGTCAGCCCAGACCGTGTGCCCGCCAGTATCAAGCGGCCCGGGGAGCAAGTATTCCGGCGCCACGGTGTAGGGATCGGCATACGGGCTAGGGATGGCGTTGGGGTTGGAAATGTTGGCCAGGCTGGGAGGCATGATGTGGAGCTGATAGGTCTTCACTTCACTGGCCAGCACCGTCTGGCTCAAGCCGTCGGTAAACTCCGCGAGACGCCGCGACCGGTTGGGACCAAATGCGGACCGATTGGGCATGGAGCACCCAAACCCGCCCCAGACATACCAATCGCCCATGCACCAGGCGTAATTGACCACGCCGAAACTCATTCCCATCGTTCCGCCGGTCGGCAGGCTGATGAAAGTCGCATTCGACACGTACGGCTGAACCTGGGGCTCGCTGGGACAGAGAAACAAACCCAACGTCAACCCGGCGACCGTGTAGTTTCCCGGATACGCATAATCCATGGCGAAATTCATGGAGTTAAAGACCGGGCCTTGCTCGGCGAACGGCAGCACGCGCGCCTGAGCACTCCATCCGCCGAACCAGGCAACGTTGCCAGGGGTACCCGCAAGCACAAGCGACGGCGGAAACGCCCCCATCGCGTCGGCGTAGTTGTGCACAGCTAAGCCCATTTGCTTGAGATTGTTGGTGCACTGGATCCGCCGCGCCGCTTCGCGAGCGGCCTGAACGGCGGGAAGCAAAAGGGCGATCAGCACGGCGATGATCGCGATCACGACCAGCAACTCGATCAACGTAAAAGCATTTCTTCTTTGACCAAACATGATGCTCTCCCCTGAAGGGCTCTTTAAATGAGACTGAGACCTCGTCTCATTTGCTACTGAGTCTCAGAATCATAGGTCGGCAGGAGCCGCTTGTCAAGCGGGGTGGTCAAGTTGGCGGACCGGTTCGCCCGGATCATCGTCCGTTCTGGATGACATCGGGTCCGCGGCATTCTGGGGATGCAACGGCAGGAATGTATGAGCACATCGCTCTGGAAGGGTCACTTTTTGCGAGCGAGGGGGATAGATATAGAGAGCAGTCGTGAAACTGACTTCCCGGTATTCGCTCCCAAGTAGGACGGACATTCCTGTCCGTCGCGGTCAGACAGGAATGTCCGACCACTGCAAAGCTTTCGGACTGGTCGACTCCAGCCCCAAGAGCATCCAGACCAGAAAAGGGCCATCCGCATGTTGCTGTTTCGTGCAATCAAATCCCTGGTCACCGGCGCGCGGGACTGGGTCCAGGAGACCTACTGCGCCCTCGGCCAGAAGGTCGCCGAGCAGATCGAGACGGCCTCGGATGTCATCGCCGAGAAGCGGTATCTCGCGGAACATCCCGTCCCGAACGCGGAGGCGGTCGTCGTTCCCGAGCCTCGCGCGGTCGAGCTGGCGTCTTACCGCGTGATCAACGGCCACAAGCATCCGGACTGAGGTGTTGAACCGGCTCGGTACAACCCCTCATGGCGTTATCGCCCTTCCAGAACGCGCAGCCGTCCCGCCGGTACGGCCTCGGCTCGGAGATCGCCGTAGATGACCTCGTAGCTGCCGTCGTCCAGCTTCCACCGCAGGAGCACCTTGTCCTTGTCGTTCGGCCCGACCGTCTTGCCGTGGTACGCGGCGTCGGCATTCTCGCGCAAGATCACGTTGATGGTTGAGAATCCCCAGGTCGCGTCATACACCTCTTTCACCCGGGCATCCTTGAAATAGGCTTCCTTCCGCGGTGGATACGGCGCTCCGCTGAGCTTGACGAACTCGTCGCGCGTCACGTCCCCGTAGAGCATCTTGACCCTCGGATAATGGCCGCCACTGTACTTGGCGTAAAGCTCGAGGCTCGTGGCGATCTTCTTGACCTGCTCATCGATCGGCCTGACCGGCGGCACGTTTTCGGCGTAGCCTTCCGGCGGCGCAGGATCGAAGAGCTTGGGGACCAGGTCGACGTTCCAGTGAAAGTCTGTCATCCGCATCATGCCCGGAATTCCCGCGGTCTTCACCTCGTAGCGGATCTGCACCGGCAGGTTCGTCTGGGCGTCGATCCAGATCTCGACCTGACCGGAATAGACGTCGGGATCGATCTTGCGGGCCTCGATCTGGAAACCCTTGGCGGCCTTGCCGTCGACCTCCTTGGTGCCCAGCAGGCGGTCTGCCTGGCCTGAGTACGTGCTCAGTTTATCGACCATCATGACCGGCGAGATCTCTCCCAGCCAAGCGGGCTGCCGCGTGAACCTCCTGGCCTTCCGGTCGATGTAGATGCCCGGCTTGGCCGTCGGAAAAATCATCACCAAATCCAGGCCCGGCATGGCGCTGCCGCCGCTGGTCTCGATCCGGTAAG
>JBMFUH010000941.1:0-3041 GCA_049966735.1 Isosphaeraceae bacterium | reverse complement strand
GAGGAGAGGACCGCGATGGAAAAAATCGAGTTGGGTGGCAAGCTCCTTGAGATCGACGAGGATGGTTTCATTCAAGATCCCGATTCCTGGGATGAAGCCGTTGCCAGAGCCCTGGCCCTGACCGAGGGCGTCTCCGAGATGACGGAGGACCACTGGAAGTTGGTGAATTACTTGCGCAAGTACTACCTCGATTTCCAGATGGCACCCATGATCCGCAAGTTGTGCAAGGAGACCGGCTTCAAGCTCAAGGATATCTACGACTTGTTCCCCAGCGGCCCGGCCAAGGGAGCCTGCAAGGTCGCCGGATTGCCCAAACCCACGGGATGTGTCTGAGCTGTTCCCAGCCGACGGCCGAGGAACGCCGCATCGACCGTCGTGGCTTTCTGGCTCAGGTGCCAGGTGACTGGCCGGCCCATCGTGCGACGGTGCATTTGACGAGTACCTGTGAGCGTTCCTATGGAAGCCGGAGTGAAGTTTGTGGAGTGCCTGGAGCAAAAGCGTGCGGCGATCGCCACACGCTGGCTGGCGGTGGCGTTAAGCGCGTATCCGGCCCCCGCAGCCGAGCTCTTTCAGAGGGAGCGGGACCCTTTCGCCAATCCGGTCGGTGCTGCTCTGCGTGTGGGGCTGGGCGCGGCGCTGGAGGCTCTCGTCCAGGGACGGGAGCCGACGGACGTCGCCGCCTGCCTGGACGACATTCTCAAGATGCGCGCCGCTCAGGACCTGACACCGACGCAGGCACTGTCGTTGATCTTCTCTTTGAAAGAAATCAGTCGCGCCGAGCTGCAAGGCGACGGTCGCGGTTCGGTGTTTTCGTCGGAGTTGGCCGCGCTCGACAAGCAGATTGACCAACTGGCGCTGGCGGCCTTCGACCGCTACGTTGGTCATCGGGGGCGGATTTACGAACTGCGCGTGCGCGAGGTCAAGCGCAGCGTCAGCGTCCTCGTGGAGCGAATGAATCGGCGTCGCCCTCCGCTCCCGGCGGATTTGGACCTGGTGCAACTGGAGACGGCGTCTTCGTCCCCGGTTGAGGAAAGGAGCGATTCATGAAAATCGTGATCGCCCTGGCCGCGGTGGCCGTACTTTTCGTGGTGGGTCTCCTGGGCGGGATCGGCACGGTCCCCGGAGTGGTGCTGGGCATTATCGTGCCGTACCTGGCGCTGGCATTGCTTCTCGGTGGCCTGAGCTACCGGGTGCTGAGCTGGGCCAGTGTGCCGGTGCCGTTCCGTATCCCCACCACCTGCGGCCAGCAACGGTCCCTGCCCTGGATCAAGCAGGCGAAGCTCGAGAATCCCAGCGGCAGCCTGGGCGTGGTGGGACGGATGATTCTCGAGGTGCTCGCCTTCCGCTCGTTGTTCCGCAATACGCGGATGCGGCGGCTTGATGGCGACCAGGTCGTCTACGAGACCAGCCTGGGGCTCTGGCTGGGAGCACTGGCCTTCCACTGGTCGATGCTGGTGATCGTGCTCAGGCACCTGCGATTCTTCCTGGCGCCGGCGCCGTCCTGCCTGCGGTTTCTGGAAGGACTGGACGGTTTTCTCGATGCTGGAGTGCCCGTGTATTTTCTCAGCTCCGTCATCTTCCTGGCCGGGCTGTCGTATCTGCTTTCGCGTCGGTTGCTCGTTCCCCTCTGGCGCTATATCTCGCTGCCGGAGGACTACTTCTTGCTCTTCCTGCTCCTGGGGATCGGTCTCTCCGGGTTCTGTCTCCGGCACGTGGCCAAGACCGACGTGGTGGGCGTCAAGGAGTTGGCCGTGGGCCTGGTGAGTTTCCATCCGGTGTTTCCTGTTGGAATCAGTCCGTTGTTCTTCGGCCACCTCTTCCTTGTTTGCGTGCTCGTGTCGCTCCTGCCCTGGACCAAGCTGGTCCATCTGGCCGGGGTGTTCCTGAGTCCGACCAGGAACATGGCGAATACCAACCGGGTGAGGAGGCACGTCAACCCCTGGGATTACCCCGTCAAGGTGCATACCTACGCCGAGTACGAAGACGAACTCAGAGACAAGATGAAGGGGGCCGGAATTCCGGTCGAAAAGGCATAGTCATGGCGACTCCCGATCAGATGTCGTACTACCGGAAGGAAGACCTGGTCCAGGTCGACCACCAACCTCCGTCGGCGGAGTGGATGGACGTACCCGTCGAGTTCCGACCAGGTTCCTACATCTATCCCGGCAAGGCCAAGAATCTCCGCGTCCTCGATCTTCCCAACCCACGGGACTGGTCCGTCGACGATGACGACTGGGCGTTGCCGGAGAACTGGAAGAAGATCGTCCTGGAGGGTCTGGCGGACCGGTTGAGCAAATACCGATCCTTCCGGATCTTCATGGACTCCTGTGTTCGCTGCGGCGCCTGTGCCGACAAGTGCCACTTCTTCATCGGCGGCGGCGATCCGAAGAACATGCCGGTGCTGCGGGCGGAACTGCTCCGCTCGATCTACCGCAAGGACTTCACACTTCTGGGCAAACTGCTCGGCAAGGCGGCCGGCGGGCGCGAGCTGACGGTCGACGTCATCAAGGAGTGGTTTTATTACTACTACCAGTGTACGGAATGCCGTCGCTGTTCGGTCTTTTGCCCCTTCGGCATCGACACGGCCGAAGTCACCATGATGGGCCGGGAGCTTCTAGGGCTCCTCGGCCTGTACGTCAACTGGGTGATCGAGCCGGTGGCCAACTGCTTTCGCTTCGGCAATCACCTGGCGATCCAGCCGCACGGCCTGGTGGACACCCTCCAGTTCATGGCCGATGACATCGAGACCGTGACCGGCATTCGGGTCGATGTGCCCGTGAACAAGAAGGGGGCCGAGATCCTCTTCGTCACCCCCTCGGGTGATTTCGTCGCTGACCCGGGCATTTACACCTGCATGGGCTACATGATCCTGTTCCACGCACTGGGACTGGACTACACGTTCAGCACCTATGCGTCCGACGGCGGCAACTTCGGCCTGTTCACTTCACATGAAATGATGAAACGCCTGAACGCCAAGATCTACGCCGAGGCCAAGCGATTGGGCGTCAAGTGGATCTTAGGCCGCGAATGCGGCCACATGT
>JBMFUH010000940.1:0-3041 GCA_049966735.1 Isosphaeraceae bacterium | reverse complement strand
GGCACCGCTCCGTCCCCGTTCGACGTCTACGCGGCGCTCTTGAGTCTCCCTCGGATCATCGGCACCACGTTGACGACCATTCCCGCGCGGGTCCCGTATCTTTTTGCCGAACCCGAATTGCGTACCCACTGGCAAGAGCGCTTGCGCGGAGTGAGCGGGTTCAAGGTGGGGATCGTCTGGCAGGGCAACCCGGAGAACAAGCGCGACGGACGGCGTTCCGTGCCGCTCTCCGCCTTCGCGCCGCTGGCCGACGTTCCCGGAGTCCGGCTAGTGAGCCTCCAGTGGGCCCAGGGCCGCGAACAACTGCCGGAGCTGGCAAACCGGCTGGGCGTGCTGGACCTGGGCGCGGAACTCGAGGAATTCGCGGACCTGGCGGCGGCAATCGTGAACCTCAATCTGGTGATCACGGTCGACACGGCGGCCGCCCATCTGGCCGGGGCGCTGGGCGTTCCTGTGTGGGTGGCACTGCCGGTTGTCCCCGACTGCCGCTGGCTAGAAGATCGGCAGGATAGTCCCTGGTATCCCAGCATGCGCCTGTTTCGCCAGACCGCCTGGGGGGACTGGGCCGGCGTCTTCGAGCGCCTCCGCGAGGCCCTGCGGCAACAGGCGTCCGGCTGACGATCGCGCTGCATGATCCCGCTTCAGGTCGTGTACCCGTCGGGCCGAAAGCGGTCGAGATGCGAACGGACCCAGTCAACCGTCTCCTCGAGGCCCTGATCGAGTGTATAGAGTGGTTTCCAGCCGAAGAGCGACTGTGCGAGCGCGGTGCCGGCGAGCAGACGCTCGACCTCGCTGGCCGCGGGACGCACGCGCTCGGATTGGGTCCGCACCTCGATAGTCCGGCCGAGGATCTTGCCGATTCGCTCCACCAGCTCGCCGATGGAGATGTCGTCGCCCCGGCCGATGTTCACGGCCCGGCCGAGCGCGGCGTCGCAGGCGGCGATGGCCACGAAGCCCGAGACCGTGTCCTTCACGTAGTTCAGGTCGCGCCGAGGATCGAGCCGGCCCAGCTTGACCACCGGACGGGCAAGCGCCTGGCTGATGATCGTGGGGATGATCGCCCGAGCTGACTGGCGAGGACCAAATGTGTTGAACGGCCGGAGGATCGTCACCGGCAGGCCGAAGGCCCGATGGTAGCTCTCTCCCAGGGCATCGGCGCCGATCTTGGTCGCGGCGTAGGGCGACTGCCCGCGCAGGGGGTGCTTCTCGTCGATCGGCACGTACTCCGCCGTGCCGTAGACCTCGGATGTCGAGGTCAGGACCACCCGCTCGAGGACCGAGGAGGCGCGGCAGGCGTCCAGCACGTGCGCTGTTCCCATAACATTCGTCTGGACCACGTCGTGCGGGTTCTCATAAGAATATGGAATGGCGATCAGCGCCCCGAGGTGAAACACCCAGGCCCGGTCCGCGACGGCCTTCCGTACCGCTTCGGGGTCCTTGAGATCGCCGCGGTGGACCTCGATCTCAGAGCGGACCTCGTCTGGCAGGTCGTCCAGGTGCCCCCGATCATCCCGTCCGTTGTACCGGACAAAGGCCCGAACGCGATGGCCGTCGCGCACCAGACGCTCGGTCAGGTGACTGCCAATGAACCCCGCCGCCCCCGTCACCAGAACCGCCTTGCCCATGAGTATGGTCCTCCCTGCCCGACCGCCGGATCGTCGATCGACTCATCCCCGCAGTCTGATCGTGCCAATCCTAAGAGTTTTCCGCTGGCTTGACCACGCGAACCCCCACCTGCCCCACCCGGCAATCTTTCCCAGTCCTCAACTGATCCTTAATGCTGAGCCCTTCGCGAACCGCACAGCCAAACCCAAAACGCGTTGTTTCTTCAGATCATCCCAAGTTTCTAAAGCATCTGTTTTGCCTCGTCGATAGTGTTAAACAAGGATAGACGACACGTGTACGCGAGACATACGGACAAGGGACATGGACGGATTCAACTCGCGATGTTGACAGCTCGACCCGGAGAACGACCGATGACTTTACGACTGGTCTTGGTCAGTCTAGTGGCGGCACTGGGGCTCACGATCCCCGGCGCGCCGATGATCGAGAACTGGGTCGCCTCCACTCAGAACTGGATGAATGCCAGATTCGCCGATTGGGACACCCGAAATCCTCATGTCGCTGATTACGTGATTGTCAGCGACTTTTACGACGCGGGGCAGTTTGCCTCCCGTCCTGCAATATCAGACATTCCCGCCTCCAGGCCGGCACCGTCACCTTCCCCGACGGAACGGCTCGAGACTCTCGGGGCAGCAGCAAGCTCGAACCCCTCCAGCACGCCAGTCTTGCTGCATGATATTAACGCAACCGCAGTGCATCAGGTTTCGATTGCCCGCAAGACACAGGTCTTTGAGCCGATCGAGGTTGCGGAACGGCTCCGGTCAGGCTTCGCGGAACGGTTGCACCGAATGAATGAGGGAATTGGCAGCGTACCTCCGCGGATACTCAAAGCGGTGTCGTCGCGTGCCTACGCCGAGCCGATCGCCCTGGCGCAGTACGTTTATCAGGGAATTGGAGGCAAGCTGAACTCCCTCGAAGAAGGAATGCGCAACGTCCGTGGGCAGCTGACCCGCTGGGCGAACTCGCGGCGAGTGCTTGAGCCGAGACGGGTGTTTGAAGACCTGTATGGCGGCTCAGCACCCCGGCGACAGCACAAGCTGGAGGTGGCGGTTGCCAATCCTCCCCTGCCGGTTCCGGCAGCCTTGACTTCCGCGAAGGTCGTCGCCCTGAGTTTTGGAGTGATGGAAAGCTGCCCGAACCTGTACTTTGCCGGTAAACTCAAGCTGCCCGCACCGAAAGCGGTTGTGACAGCGACCGCAGCCCAGCCGACGGCACCGGTTGCGAAGGTGACAGCGAAGGCCCCTGCTCCGACGGCCCAGCCGACAGCGCCGGTTGCGAAGGTGACAGCGAAGGCCTCTGCTCCGACGGCCCAGCCGACAGCACCGGTTGCGAAGGTCGCACCGAAGAGTCCTGCTCCCGCGGTCCAGCCGACAGCACCGGTTGCGAAGGTCGCACCGAAGAGTCCTGCTCCCGCGGTC
>JBMFUH010000939.1:0-3048 GCA_049966735.1 Isosphaeraceae bacterium | reverse complement strand
GCACCGCTCGACGCGTACGGACGGGCGTGTTTCCGGTAGGACGGACATTCTTGTCCGTCGCCTCTGAATCCCGGTTCGCGATGGTCGGACAGGAATGTCCGACCTACGTCGCGAACCGTGCCCGCAAGCCCTCGGCCGCATTTGACCAGGAGAAATACAGCGGTGTTGAGCGACAGCTGTCGTTATTTCCAGCCTGTTCCTCCAGGTATCGACCGGGCGAGCACCTGGTGGTCGACTCTGACAGGACTCCGTGCAAGAGCTTGTTCGGCTCGCCGGACCACGGCCTTCCTGAACCTGGGAAGCCTGGACCTGGTCGAACCCGTGACGACCGGCACGGAGACCCCGCTCACCAGGTCGGCCACGAGCGTCGGGCCGACCGGAGAGCCGAGGCCGCTGACCAGGTCGTAGCCGCGGGTGGCTCGATGGCCGTTGGAGCCCACGGTGATGTCCACAAAGTCGTTCGAGGACGCGGCATAAAGATAGGGCAAGGTCTGGCCGGGACCGTCGAGCGTGCCCGCGCCTCGGAGAGCGCGTCCCTGGTCGGCGACGGCGACCATCCCGGCGAACAACTGGGCCGAGAGGCTGGTGCCTCCCAGCGTGAGCCAGTAACCCAGTCCAAACACCGGGCCGACGATGTACACGGGCACTCCGCTGCTCGGATCTCCGTCGAGCGAGATATCCGGCGTCGTCCGCCGCCCGGTTGATTGGGCCCGCCGTTGATATTGCGGTTCGGGAACGATGGCGCTGCGGCCTCCGCCGCTGCCGGACCAGGCCTTCTGCGAGAGGATATTGCCCTGGGCGTCGACCTGGAGCGAGGTCCCCCCCACGGCCACCACGTTGGGCGACGACGCCGGCCACTGCGCCCCGCCTCGCCCTCCGGAGTCTCCACTGGCCGTGATGAACGTCACCCCGTTGTGCCCGGCCGGAGTCGTGAAGAACTGGTCGTAGTTCTGCTGGCCCCGGAACTCGGCGCTTCCCCAGCTCATCGACACGACCGAGACTCCCGGTTGCTGGCGGGCATAGTTGACGGCGTTCATCAGGTCCGCAGCGCTCGAGGAAGCGGCCTCAACCACCATGATCGAGGCCCCGGGAGCCATCACGTGCGACCACTCCACATCCATCGCTTCTTCCTGAGCCCAGCCCTCGTTGGTCGTTTCCCCCGCCAGGTCCACCTGCTTCAAGACCGGGTTGGCCAGGCCATACGTGGCATCAAACGTCGTAAGTTCATTTGCCAGATAGGGATTGTGCTCGGCGACGATGATCGCGATCGTCTGCCCGCAACCGTTTCCCTGGATCGTCTGCCCACTGACCGAGTAGTTGATTGCATCCATTCCGTAGGCGTGCCTCATCTGTGCGGGACTGAGCGCGGAGAGGAGACTTCGCTCTTCAAGTTGCTCACAACCCGCGCGAAACGTCTTGCGCGACGGTCGACTCATGGTGCAAACTCCAGCAGCTTCGCGTGGGGGCGATCGTGCGGTAGCGTGTGCTTACATTATGAGCGAAAAATCAGCCATTGACAGCACACGAAAAAAAGAATTCCTCAAGTCTTTTCCAGTCCTTCACAGCCGGCTGAAACGTCGTCCACTCAAGTCTAGCACGGCCAAGGCTCGAAGCCCGCTCGATGGTCGATCCACCTCGATCCGGCGGAACAGGAGCCGAGAGGAATCGGCACCGACCATCCCGTGGTCAGATCTGGGTGTTGATCAGCAGCAGTATCGCGGTGGTGCCAATGAGGATGCCCAGGATCCAGAGGCAAAGGCGGAGGGCGTGCATCCAGATGCGCGGCCACGACTCGTGACGCGAGGCCGCATAGACCACGCTGATCACGATCACCAACGGGAGGATGAGCCAGTAGACGTTCGCGGGAGTGAAGCTCATGCCGTCCCTCCGGCGCCCAAGCCTTCCTGCGTCACCACACCGTCGGCGGCGGAGGTCGAGTCGGCAGCGGGTTCCTCGACGTCGATGTACGCGGGCCCTTCAAAGGCGTCGTAGATGGCCAGGATGTTCAGGAGCCCCGCGACGGTCGTGTAAATCGTGCCGATTTCCACGAGCTTGCCGAGACGGTGAAGGCCGTTGATGATGTTCTGCGGCGGCTCGGCCATGAACCCCCAGAAAAGAGGGCTCCAGTCCGGGGCGTAATACCGCACCGTCCCCTGGATCAAGGCCGGCAAGGCTGGCAAGCCGACGAAGAACTGCCCCAGATAGTACAGGCAGAACTTCTCGGGGTTGTTGAGCGGATTGACCCACCGCCAGTAGACGATCTTGCCTTCTCCGAGCATCCATCCAAAAAAGTAGAGGCCGAGGATGCAAATCGCGTAAAGGCAGCCTTTGCCGATTCGTCCCTGATAGAAATGGCCGAGGCCTGGCACCATCCAGGCCAGCAGGGCGGCGCGATAGGGATGACGCAAAGAAACTGTGGGGTGATTCATCGGGAGGGACTTCTGCTCGATCAACAGGGAGCGGAGAACCAAGCTTCCTAGCCCGATGCTAGCACGAACCACGCCAGGGAATCCATACCTCTGGCGATCCAGTCGATCCAATCCGGAGCACCGGCCCACGTGACGCGAGCCGCGAATCGCCGGAGCGAACCCACGAGGACGCCCAGCAGTATCGTGAAGAAATCGTGAAGATTGGCCAGAGGCGAACAGGCCACGGATGAACGCGGATGAGATTTCGGGACTCAGGCAGCGAGGCCGCATCCGAGTCCCGCGCCGCCAGCTCAGCCTTCATCCTGATCGCTGTTTCATCAGTGTTCATCCGTGGCTCAAGAATCCTCGCCGCGGCTGGCCACCACGACCGGGGCAGGGGGGGCAGACCTCAATGCCTGGCGCCGGTGGCTTCCAGCCACTTCTCGCAGTCCATGGCCGCGGCGCAGCCGGAACCGGCGGCGGTGATGGCCTGGCGATAGTGCGTGTCGACCACGTCGCCGCAGGCGAACACCCCTTCCACGTTTGTCGCCGTGCCGTAATTGGGCAGCGAGTCGAGCAGGGCGGCGGGCGCCTCGATGCCCTTCCAGGCCAGGGCCGTCCGGTTCAGGAGATATCCCTC
>JBMFUH010000938.1:0-3051 GCA_049966735.1 Isosphaeraceae bacterium | reverse complement strand
GCCTGCTTCTTTTCCCCCCTTACGAAGGGGGGGCAGGGGAGTTCTTCCGGAGTGGACCTCAAGCGTGGGCCATCCGACTATTCGGCGCTCTAACAAAGGGACAACACGCCATGATGAATCAACGTAATTGGCCGCGCCTCGTTCTGGCGGTCTGCAATCTCGCGGCCTGCCCAATGCTTGCCAGCGCGGCCACCTACTTCGTGTCCCCGTCGGGCGACGACCGCGCGGCCGGCACTGCCGACAAGCCGTTCGCCACGGTCCGGCAGGCCGCGGAGATCGCGAGTGCGGGAGACGAAGTGGTCTTGCGCGAGGGGACTTTCCCGATCACCCATGAGATCCGGCCCAGGCATTCCGGCACGGCAGAGCAATGGATCGTGTACCGAGCCGCGCCAGACGCAACCGCGGTCATCGATGCCAGTGAGTTCACGAAGGCCGGCCCGAAGGGCGTGCCTCCGTCGCGGCTTGAGCTGGGCGCGTTCCACCTGGAGGGCGTTGGCTACATCCGGCTGGAGAACCTCGGCGTGCGCGACAGCCACTACGTCGGCATCATGGCAACGGGGGCGAAAACACACCACATCGAGGTGCGAGGGTGCCGCGTGGACCGGACCTACGGGCCGGGCATTTTCCTGCGCGGCGGCGCGGAACACTGTCGTGTGCTCGGCTGCGAGGTGACCGGCGCCAACGACCAGGAAATGCGCGTCGCCGGCCAGCGGCTGCAACACGAGGCCCCGCACGAGGCCGTCTCCATTGCCGGCGCGCGGTTCTTCGAGGTCGCGTCAAATCACGTTCACCACTGTGTCAAGGAAGGGATTGACTGCAAGGAACGCAGCGCCCATGGCGTGATCCACCACAACCGCGTGCATGACGTGAAACGACAGGGGCTTTACGTGGATTGCTGGTTCGGACTACTGGAGGACGTTGAGTTTCACTCCAACATCTCCTGGCGTAACGAATGGGGCCTGGCTATCTCCGCCGAGGGAGCAGGGGCGCGGATGGACAACGTCCGCATTCACCACAACATCTTCCACGACAACCGGGGATCGGGCATCTACTTCGGCACGTGGGGGACCAACGGCCCACGCACAAACATCTTCATCTATAACAACACAATCTCCGGCAACGGCCACGTGGATCACTGGGCCGGGCTGACGGGCGGCATTGATGTGCGCGCCGGCAATCTCCGGCATGTTTTCATCGTCAACAACATCGTGTCCCGCAACGGTGCCTACGAGATCGCGACGTTCGCGCCTCCCGCCGAGCGCGAGGCCATCTTCAAGTCGCAAGAGATCGTCATCGCCAACAACCTGACTGGTCCGTTCCATGAAGTGTCGGGCGAGAAGGAGCCCTACGGGCGGATGTATGCCTACCGCGGCGAGCAGACCATCGAGGCCGACCCGCTCTTCGCCGATCCGAAGGCGGGCGACTTCCGCCTGAGACCCGGTTCGCCCGCGCTGGGCAAGGCGAAGAAGTTGATTCCGTTCGATGGCGGCCCGGACATGGGCGCGCTGGGGTTAATGAGTAGCAGCTCGCGATCCGAAATCGAAGCGAACCTCGCCTCCCTCCAGTCGCAATCGAGCCTCGAACTTCTTGCCCGATTTGGACACGAAGCCCTTGAGCAGAGACGTGACGCCACGCTCCAGGAGCAACTGCGCCGTTCGCGGCGTGATTCTCTTGCCGGCGATCGTCTTCCAGATCGCGAACTTGCAGCCACTCCGCCAACCGCTACATCTGTACGACTTGGCCTGATCGACGACTTCAGCCCCACAGAGTGGGCATCGGCCGAACTTGACCGGCGCGGCTTCCGGTGACTTGTCCTGTGGATCCGCCTTCTCGAAACCACCAGGGGCAGCTCTCTGCCGCCCGCCGCGCGGTCGCCGCCCATAGGGCTGGAAGCCCGTCTTCCTGGCGTGATGCTGTCTTCCAGTTGGGACCGGCATTTCCGCCAATTCGCCATTGTCGAGCAACTGGATGACGACTTTGCCGGACTCCCCGGATCGGAGTGGCTCGAGCAGGATTCGCCGCTGCAAGAGTTGTCGGATCTGATTGTCTCCGAAAGACTGGCCCTTGTACTCTCGCCACAGGACGAACGGGCAACCCTCCCGCCACCCGGAGCAACCGAAACCGCGCTTCCCTTTGATCACGGGTCGGCCGCAACGCGGGCAATCGCCGAGCCAATTCTCGTCCACGGATGTCGCGTCGCCGTGATGGATCACCTCGCCGATGTACTTGACGATCTCCGCCATGAAGTTCCGTGACTTCAGGCCTCCGCGCTCGATCTCGCGCAGCTTGGCTTCCCACTCGCCGGTCAACTCCGGGCTCTTCAAACTCCGGTCCTGGACCAGTGCCACGAGGTAACGACCCAGGTCTGTCGCCGCCAGAGCCTTCTTCTCCCGGCAGATGTAGCCGCGTTCCAGCAGGGTTTCGATGATCGCGGCACGCGTGGCGGGCGTACCCAGACCTTTCTCCTTCAGGGCTTCCTTGAGCTGCTCATCGTCGACGAGCTTGCCGGCTGTCTCCATTGCCCCCAGCAGGCTGGCCTCGCTGTAGGGCTTGGGCGGTGTGGTCTCGCCTTGCCGGAGGAAGGGTTCATGTGGTCCGCTTTCTCCAGGTCGAAATTCGGGCAACTCCTGCTCATCGTCTTCCTTGTCGTCGTGCTTGCGAGGGTAGAGCACGGTCCAGCCTGGGTCCAGCACTCTCACGCCCCGGGCTCGGAACGGTACCTCGTCGCTGACCCCGGCGACAGTCGTCACTTCCTTGACACAGGCTGGGTAGAACACTGCGATCAAGCGGGTCAGCACGGCATCGTAGACCTTTTGAGCCCCGGGCGCGAGGGCCCCTGGCTGCTTGCCGGTTGGGATCATCGCGTGGTGGTCGCCGACCTTGGCGTCGTTGATGATCCGCCCGGAGAAAGCCAGGGCCGCCAGATCCAACTTGCCGATCTCGTCGGGCCTGATGGACCGGAGGCCTTCCAGGATGCCAGGGATCTTGCTCCGCATGTCGCTGCTCAGATACCGCGAGTCGGTCCTCGGGTACGTGATCAGCTTGCCCTCG
>JBMFUH010000937.1:0-3053 GCA_049966735.1 Isosphaeraceae bacterium | reverse complement strand
CCAGCGCTCGCTTCGCGGTCGAGTCATCAACCTCGCCCTGGTCGCGACGGCGTTCGTTCTGCTGGGGCTGGTGCTCTGGCGGAATCGCGAGAAGATTCACGCGGTGTTTTCTCACCCGCTGGACCTCCGGCTGCTGGTGCTGGGCATCGCCATCTTTCAGTGCAGCCTGATCATCACCTACATGCGGTGGTATTTGCTGGTCCGGGTGATCGAGCCCAGGTTCACGCTCCGGGCCACGCTCCTCTTGGGCTTTATCGGTTACGTCTTCAACCTGGTAATCCCGGGCGCGGTGGGGGGAGACTTCATCAAGGCCGCCTACCTGGTCCGGATGCACATCAAGAAAACGCAGGCGATCGCCTCGATGCTCATCGACCGCATCGTCGGCCTGCTGGGGCTCTTCGTCCTGGCGGCCGTCGCGGGGGTCGTGAGCTGGAGCGTGGCCACGGTCGACGTCCAGAAGTTGATCGTGACCGCATGGGTCGCGCTCGGTAGCGGATTCCTGGTGCTAGCCCTGATTTTTGCTCAGGCGTTCACCCGTTTCATCCCTCGTTCCAGAAGTTCCGGCCATTCCCGGCTCGGCGGCATCGTGACCGAGCTGAACGCCATGTCCACGACCTATCGCCGCCGGCTCGACATCGTTCTTGCCGGGCTTTTGCTCTCGGTCGCCGGGCACGTGCTCAATGTGTACGCGTTTTATCTGATGGGCAAGATGCTCTTTCCCAGCGCGCTGCCGACCACCCTCGGCCAGCACTTCCTGATGGTCCCCCTCACGCTCTTCACGATGGTCGTGCCGATACCGTTCGGAGCGCTGGGGGTCAGCGAAGAGGCGGCCAACCAGATCGGCAAGCTCGTCGGCCATCCCGGCGGAGCGCTGGCGATGCTCGCCTTTCGTGTGCTCATGTATTCTTGCGGTCTGATCAGCGCATGCGTGTACCTGGCGAAACATCGCGAGATCCAGAGCCTGACCGCCGAGGCGCATCATCTCGAGGAAGACCTGGAAGACGGATCGCTGGACGAGAACGGAGATTCCTGAGACGCGCGCTCGAATTGCACGCGATCAGCGCCTGGCTGCTCGCTTGCGGACGCTCAGCTTTCCGCTTCGGCGGGTGATCAGATATCTGTCGCCCTGCTCGGGATGAAAAGTCTGCGCGTGGCCCTGCGCCTTTGTCCACGAGAATTTCAGCACGACGGGTCTGCAGACCTCGTACCCGCGCGTGAATCCAGGCTCGATGGTCTCGGGCTTGTCGTCGAGATCGTACGTGATCTTCACGCGCGACTGGTTGACGACCTCGAACATGATCGACGCCGATCTCGGCCGGCCGAAGACCTGGACCGCGTAGTATTTGTCCGACTTCCCGCTGTGCGCCACGGCCACGCCCAGCTCCAGCATGTCGGCATCGAGCATGTTCTTGCGGTGGGGTGGCGAGTTCTTCCAGCCCTCGACGAACTTCTTCGCCAGCTCTTCGGTCGCGAATCCCGCCGAGTTGAATTCATAGGCGATGTTCTCACCCACAATGCAATATTCATACCCGTGCTTCTTGACGCGATCGTCCGCGTGAGTGCCGTCGGCGTCGTGGCCGTACTTGTCGGTCCGGGCCATGAACGCGGCGAAGTCACGAGCCGTCGCCTCGAGCTTGGGCGACGTCTCGAGCTTCGGGCGGTCCTGCTCCAGTCGAAAGCTGTTCGTGCTCTCGATGATGAGCCGGCCCGCCTGCTCCAAGTCGGGAGTTTTCCGGGCTGCCGAAGCGGCCCGGTCTGATCCAGGCGGCGATGCTGTACAGACCACAAGCAAATTGAGTATGATATATTTGTTCGACATGTACGTGTAACCTTGCCGGATGAACCCGGTCCTCGCGGGGAAATGCAGTCAGCATGAGCATGACAGGAGAATGGTCTCGCCTGAACGAGAATCTCGCAATACGTGTGCCATCGAATTTCGCTCAATAGAACTTCACGGTGGTTAGAGCGGTTTTCGGCTCGATGGCTCCCCGTAGGGCCCGCCGTGCGGACCGATCCCCAGCCGACGCCCACGGTCCGCACGGCGGGCCCTACGGCAACTTCACGGTGGTTGACGGCTTGGGGCTGCTGTATTGGCCTTGTCGTGCATCGGCTCATGGAGTAGTCTCTTGCCGGCCGCGAATGGCTCTCGGCCAGGACGCCCCGTGCCACCAAGGATTGGACACCATCTCAGGGAGGGGATGAGCCGATGGAACGTGACAACCGCGGACCGCGCTGGGTCTCGCCTGCAAGGGTCAGCCTGATCTTGCTCTTCTCCGCGGCGACGACAGCGGCCGTTTTCGCCGTCCGTCTGGGCTCTCTCTTCCAGCCGGCCGGACGCTATGTCGAGACCACGGGCGGAGAGGCCGTCTCGATCTACAACGTCGTGAAACTCCAGCACGGCTTGCCGCTCTATCAAGACCCGCGCGATCCTCCATACTACGCGACGACGCTCTACAACGCCGGGTTTTACGGCTTCTACGCGCTGGCGACCTGGCCGTTTCGCGTTGAGAACGGCGGACTTGTCCTGGCGCTGCGGTTGGTCACGCTGGCCCTCTTCACCTTCGGTCTGGTCGCGATCGTGGGGTATGCCCTGGGGAACTGGAATCGGCGTCAGCCGGGAAGACATCCCGCGCTGGAGACGTTGGCCATGATCGCCATGGCGGGGATCACGTTCCTCGGACCGCTGCCGGGCTGGTGGCCCATCACGGTGCGGCCGGACATGGGGGCGGCGGTTCTCGCGGGCTTCGGGTTGCTCCTGGTCCTGAGCCAGGGAGTTCGTCGTCCCGGGCTCGCCGCGCTTTTGGCGGGAATCTGCCTGGCCGCGGCCTGGTCGTTCAAGCAATCTTGCGTTCTGATCGCGGTCGGGCTGGTGCTCGCGGCGCTCATCCAGCGGCGCCACGTTGCAGCCGCGCTGCTTGTCATTCCGCCAGCTCTTGTCGTGGTTGGGTGTATTCTGGGGCTCGGGCCAGACTATCTGGCCAATGTCGCCTGGGCCACGTCGCTGGCGCCTCTTACTTGGCAAAGCCTGGAGCGTATGCTCTTCGTCTTCACGG
>JBMFUH010000936.1:0-3054 GCA_049966735.1 Isosphaeraceae bacterium | reverse complement strand
CTCAGGCCGCGGAGCCTGGCGATCGCCTCGAGCCTGTCGGTCTGGTATCGGCCCAGCGCGGCTCGGAACGCCTGCCGCGGTTCAGCCGATTCGAGATCGGTTGGCCCGGCGGCGCCTGGCGGCACGGGTGAACTGAAACTGGATCGTACCGAATCGGCCATCACTGCCTTTCTTCTAGCGGACGATCCGGGGGGTGTGGCCCATCCGGTGAAGCTCGTCGATGGCGTCGTCGATTTCCTCGGGTTTGACCAGAAGCAACGTTTCGGAGAGACGAGCGAGGATCAGCCGGGCCAGCGACTTCCGGGCCAGCAGTTCCTCGGCCAGAACCGGCTCGGATGTCCGGATCAGGGCCACGTTCTTATGCATCTTGACGGGCATTCGGTAAGGCGCGCGACTCATCACGAAGCTTCCCAACATCTGCTCGTGGCCGGTGGAAGAGACGGGATCGGTCTGTTCACCCGGCCGCGTCGGACCGAGCCGTGATCCGCCTGGTCAGTTCCGACTCGTCCACGATCTCATAGCTGTAACCCTGCTCGGTCAAGAAGAGCTGGCGGTGGTGGGCAAAGTCCATCTCGCGCGTATCGCGCGTGACCAGCGTGTAGAAGGTCGCGGGCTTTTCCCCCTCCTTGGGCCGGAGGATTCTGCCCAGGCGCTGGGCTTCCTCCTGGCGACTGCCGAACGTGCCGGAAACCTGGATCATCACGTTGGCGTCGGGCAGGTCGATGGCGAAGTTGCCCACCTTCGAGAGCACCAGCCGCCGGATCGCCCCGCCGCGAAATCGGCCGTAAAGGTCTTCACGATCGGCGTTCGACGTCGAGCCGGTGATCAGGGGAAGGTCGAAGCGCTCGGCGATCCGCCGGAGTTGCTTGAGGTACTGGCCGATCACGAGCACCCGGTCATCCGGTCCGTCATGCCGTTCCAGGAGAAGCTGGATCAGGTCTTCCTTGACCGGATTCTCGCTGGCCAGGCGAAACTTGTCACGCCATTCGGCCAGCGCGTAATCCATCCGCGCGGAGGCCGGCAGCCCCAGCCTGATCTCGTGGCACTGAGCCTCGGCGATCCATCCTTTCGACTCGAGGACGCGCCAGGGAACGTCGTACTTCTTGGGGCCGATCAGGCTGAACACGTCTTCCTCGTGATGGTCTTCGCGCACCAACGTGGCCGTGAGCCCGAGGCGGCGGCGGGCCTGGATTTCGGCCGTGATCCGGAAAACGGGCGCGGGAAGCAGATGGACCTCGTCGTAGATGATCAACCCCCAGTCGCGCTGGTTGAACAGACCGAAATGAGGGAAGTCGCCGTCCTTCTTGGGCCGGTAGGTCACGATCTGGTAGGTCGCCAGGGTCACCGGGCCAATCGCCTTGGAGTCGCCGGTGTAAGTAGTGACCATCGACGCGTCGAGATCGGTCTTGTCGAGGATCTCGCGACGCCACTGCTCCACGGCCGTCGTGCTCGTGGTCAGTACCAGCGTCTCGGTTTGCAGGGCGGCAAGCGCGGCCAGACCCACGATGGTCTTGCCCGCGCCGCAAGGGAGCACGATGACTCCCGAACCGCCTTTCACATCACCCCCGGCGTGAAACGCCTCGACGGCCCCGCGCTGGTAGTCGCGAACCTGGAAGGGCAAGCCAGACCGGGTTCGCTGGCGGAGATGCAGGTCCAGCTCCGCGCCCGCCGTGTAACCGGCGAGGTCCTCGGCGGGATAGCCGACGGAGATCAGCGCCTGCTTGAGCACGCCGCGATGGGCGTCGTCGATGGCGAAGCTGGTGGCGTCGATCCGCTCGCCCAGGTAGTCGCGCACGCCCCGCTGCCGCGCCAGTTCCTCCAAAAGCGGCTGGTCCTTGGTGATCAGTCTCAGCTTCCCCTCGACCCGCTCGAGCCGGACCCTACCGTAGCGGCTTACCAGGTCGCGGAGGTCGGTCGGCAGGTTGGGCGGCAGGGGGAACTTGGAATAGGTCTCCAGTCCCTGGAGCATCTCCTCGGCGGTCATCCCGGCGGCGGCGGCGTTCCAGAGGGAAAGAGGAGTGAGGCGATAGGTGTGGATGTGCTCCGGGCTCTTCTCCAGCTCCGCGAACGGCGCGATGGTATCGCGGGCCTCGGCGTGCAGCGGATTGTCCACTTCCAGGAGAATCGTACGGTCGCCCTGCACGATCAGCGGGTTGGCGGGGTTGTACTGCATGGGCTCCTTGCCAGGTAGAACGCAATGGCGAATGACTCAACGTCCCGACGCGCCGGGATTCCGGGAACAGGCTCGACAAACCGCGAACACCTCATGTTAGAGCCAGGCGGAGGGCCCTGGCAAGGCAGGCAAACGCCTCCTGGGCGCGGGCGGCAGGGCCGGACTGGACGCCCGCTGGGGAGCCTGGTCATAACATGCTCATCACAAAGCTGTTGCGACCGTTGCTGGCTTCATTGCCTGGCATGGCTCCAAAGGGAAGCCGTCGATCACGGCGTGTTTCTCAAGCCTTCGGCCGGGCGACGCGCCGTTTGGTGTTTTGTGCTTCCTGTCTGGCCGTTCACATCCTGGTCCTTTGTGGCCGGCTCTCGATAGTGTACAATCAGCGATCGTTGATGTGGCACTTTTGGCCCAAATTGGGCACATCGGGTTCTCGACTCCAATGGATGGATGCGCTATCGCTCCAAACGATGGTCCTGCAACGACTTTCGGCACGCGAATGGCAGCGAGAAGGTTGATTCCAACGCCTCCGAAAGTGGCACTAAATGGCACTTTTTCGACGTAATTCCAGCGTTTGTACACTACTGTACGACGGGGGTCTTTTGAGTGGGGAGTGGCAGGCACTTCCGATCCCCCCACCGACTCCCGCGTGGGCAGTGGAGGGCCTTCCGTCCAGTCACGGGTGATTGTTGGCCAGTCCCGGCGCGCCGGCATCGATGTCTCCTCTTTTCCACCTATTATACTGTGCGCTCTGTTTTGGGCAGTGGACGGTATCGTACACACGTCATAGCCTGATGTCTCAGTAAACCAATGACTTACGATTTTTGAGAATTCTCGGATTGCGCACAAACGCACTTCGTGGCGTAAAGCGAACCAGTTCAAGC
>JBMFUH010000935.1:0-3055 GCA_049966735.1 Isosphaeraceae bacterium | reverse complement strand
GCCGTACTGCTGGCGCGGCACGCTATCGAACAGGGAATCCTCGACGAGGCCAACGACCAGCGTGCCGGAGCGCTTGCTGAACGTCAATTCGCAGAAGCTGCTCTCAAGCTGGAGGAGATCAGACTCCGCTCCACCCAGGCCGAGTTGAGTGACGCTCGGACGCTGCTCGACACGGTCTCGGAACCAGGACCCGATACGCCACAGAGACGCGAGGCCGTTCTGCGGCTGCACAACGAAACAGCCTTGCGCCGGGCCCAGGCCGACTTCGATGTCACCGCTGCCGAACTCAGCCGGGCCAAGGCGTCGCTTGAGGGGGCTGTCGCTAATCACGATTTCCGCGAGAAGCAAGCCATCCGGCTCCGCCAGCTCGCGAAGAATCACGCCGTCGAGGAGCAACTCGCCGAGCAAGCGGAGGGCCAGGAGTCCCTTGCCCTTGCCAAGGTCCACTCTGCCCAGGCTAGCGTCGCCGAGGCCGAGGCCAAACTCAAGGCGGCGGAAGAGAAGCTTCGCGATTTGAAGCGCGAAGAACACGTGAAGCGCCTGGATCAGGTCAAGAAGCAGTACGAGGACCTGCGGGAGAAGACGAAGAAGCGCCTCTTCGAGCAGGTCCGCGACAGGTCCGAGCATCACGATTGACAAAACCGAGATCTCTGGCTTGGGATAGTCTGGCGCTTCAGGCCAAGCTACGATGATCATCAAGGTAAAGTCGTCTGACCTCTACCTCGACGCGGATCATCGAGGCTCCCTCATGCCAATCCACGACTGGACGCGAGTCAGCGCGGGAATCTTTCATCATTTCCACCAGCGGTGGATCGGCGCCATCACCGATGTCCTGAATGAGCGGCTCCTTCCCGGCGATTATTACGCACTTGCCGAACAACAGGGAGCTGGATTCGAGCCCGACGTACTCACTTTGAAGACCGGTGAAACGCCGATGGCAGAGGATGAGCCGGCGCCATCTGGGATGATGGAAAGCTCCCGAGGTGAAGGATGGAATGGCGCCGCGAGGGGAAGCGTGCTCGCGGCCCAGCCTCGCGTGCGGATCACGGCTGAGACGGACCTGGATTTTTATCGCCGCAAGCAGAACGTCGCGGCCGTTCGCCATGTCTCCGGTGACCGTTTGATCGCGATCGTGGAGATCGTGTCCAAGGGCAACAAGGCGGGTCGCAAGGCGTTCGATGACTTCGTCCGCAAGGCCGCGGAATTCCTGAGCCGCCAGGTCCACCTGCTGATCCTCGATCTTCAGCCGCCCACCGCGCGAGATCCCCAGGGAATGCATGGTGCAGTCTGGGACGAATTCGCGGGGAAGGAGTACGTCCGGCCCCCCGAGAAGTCTCTCACGCTGGCCGCTTACGACGCCGGATCGAGCGTCAGAGCCTACATCGAGCCGGTCAGCGTCGGTGACCCGCTGATTGATATGCCCCTCTTCCTCAGTCCGGGCCATTACGTCGCCGTACCGCTCGAGGAAACCTATTCACTCGCTTTCGCTGCCGTGCCCAGACGCTGGCGCTCCATCCTCGAAGCGAAATGAGCGAGAGGCTTCGCTCACACTCCCCGCGCCCGCGGGTCCCAGAGGATCTTGTGCTGCTGGAGTTGCAGCCGGACTGCGAGACGCGATTCGAGAATCCAGGCCGCCAGTTCGGTGGGGCTCAAGCGGCCGAACGCGGCGCTGAAGAGAACCGGACAGCGCTCGGTCAGGCGGTGCTCGCGGACCACGTTCGCGGCCCAGTCGAAATCGGTCCGGTCGCAGAGGACGAACTTCAGCTCGTCGGTGGGCTTGAGCCGGTCCAGGTTGCTCCAGACGTTGGCGTCGACCTCGCCGGAGCCGGGGGTTTTCAGGTCGAGGATGACGTGGACCCGGGGATCGACCCTCCTCGTGTCGATCGCGCCGCTGGTCTCGAGCAGGACCGTCTTGCCCAGGTCGGCCAGCCGGGTCATGAGGGGATAAACCTCATCCTGCAAGAGGGGCTCGCCGCCGGTGATCTCGACCAGGTTGTCGCCCAGGGCAAGCGCCTGCTCGACCACGACGTCCAGGTTCATCGTCTCGCCCTGATGAAACGCGTGCGGGGTGTCGCAGTAGACGCACCGCAGGTGGCAGGCCGTCAGCCGGATGAACGCGCAGGGCAGGCCCGCGAACGTGCTTTCTCCCTGGAGACTGCGGTAAATCTCGTGGATCACCAGCGTGCCGACCGGCTTTGCTTGGAGCGGCCGGAGCCGGTGAGTCGTTGACATTCCAGGGGCCTTGATCTCAACATTCATCCGCGTTCGCACTCATCAAGTGGGACAAGATGCCAATCTTGTCCACTCAATAATCAGACAAGATTGGCATCTTGCCCCACGATAGATTCACATTTCCGTTGAGTCCGTCTCTCAACTCAGCCGCCGGCGCTGGCAGGCCGCGGTATAGGTTGCTTCCAGGTCGATCGGTAAGACCAGTTCGGCGTTGAGCGCCAGGGGCAACACGGGCAAGGGCCGCGAGACTTCCAGGCGCGAGGGCCAGACCTCGACCTGCTCGTGCTGGTCGCGGACGATCGGCCGGTACGCCACCGCGTAGAGTCGCGTCTCGGCGGGAAGCGCGAAGGCGTCGCCGTGGCCGAGGAGTTGCATAATCTCGTTGTGCAGGTTCGCCCGCCGGGTGGTGACGATGTCGATCACGATGAGGCTGATCCCGCGGCAGAGATCGCTGGCGCACTTGATCGCGAAGGCTTGCCGCTGGGCTGGTCGGTCCTGGTTGCTCGGGCTGACCAGCTCGATGGTGGCCACCAGCCGAGATCCTCCCTCGCTCTCCATGACCAGGACCTCGAAAACGTCGGGAAACGCGGCCGGCAGGATCAGGGCGGGAGTCGGCGGCGCCCAGGTGCGCGGGGGCGCCGTCCGCGTTGCCGTCGCCTGCGGTCCGGCCGGTTCCAGATCGCGGAAGGTGGCCACGTCGATCTCGACGCTGGGACCGATCCGCGCATGCTCCTCGGCAAAGTAGCCCTCCGGCAGCAGAGACTCATTCAACGTGTCGGCCATGGCCCCGGCCCAGTTGACATGGAATGACTCCCAGTGCCTG
>JBMFUH010000934.1:0-3060 GCA_049966735.1 Isosphaeraceae bacterium | reverse complement strand
TTCCCCGGTCGTAGCCGCTCCGGATTCTCGATTTTGGAATTCCGCATTCCAAAATCCAAAATCCGCAATCCAGAATAGAAAAGGGCCTTCCTTGGCCCAGTGGCCCCCAAGTCGCAAGTCCGTCCCTGGACACGACCACACTTGGGGCCGGCATGCCCGGTCTTCCCTGACGGGGTCGGTTCTCCAACCGACACCACATCTATCGGCCGTCCGGGTCGGTTCACTGCAAGAGAAATGAGCCAACCCGGAAGCTGTTCGCCGCGCGTCGTTAATACGTAGAACGGAATTCATTCCGTTCTACCCTCTCGCGAGGAGGTGGTCGGCTCTCCGCCGCGCGCGGTTAAGGTTGCCAGGCACGTTCAGGCAACGGTGATCGAGCTGTCGAGGTAGACATCCTGGATGGCGTTCAAGAGCTTGACGCCCTCGGCCATCGGCCGCTGGAAGGCCTTGCGCCCGGAGATGAGCCCGGTGCCGCCGGCGCGTTTGTTGATGATCGCGGTCTTGACGGCCTCCGCCATGTCGTTCTTGCCGCTGGCTCCGCCGGAGTTGATCAGACCGGCCCGGCCCATGTAGCAGTTGGCAACCTGGTAGCGGCAAAGGTCGATGGGGTGATCGGAGCACAGCTCCGTGTACATCCGCTCATCGAGCTTGCCGTAGCTCGAGCCGCCCATGTTCAGCACCTTGAAGCCGCCGTTGTTCTCGGGGAGCTTCTGCTTGATGATGTCGGCCTGGATGGTGACGCCCAGGTGATTGGCCTGACCGGTCAAGTCGGCGGCCACGTGGTAGTCCTTGTCTTTCTTGAACGCGCTGTTGCGGAGGTAGCACCAAAGGACCGTCGCCATGCCCATCTCGTGGGCGGCGGCGAAGGCCTGGGAGATCTCGACGATCTGCCGCGTGCTCTGATCCGAGCCGAAATAGATGGTTGCCCCCACGGCTGCGGCACCCATCTCGTAGGCTTCCTTGACCGTGCCGAAGAGAACCTGGTTAAACTGGTTGGGATAGGTCAAGAGCTCGTTATGGTTGATCTTGACCAGAAGGGGGATCTTGTGGGCGTATTTGCGGGCGACGGCCCCCAGTACGCCGTAGGTGCTGGCCACCGCGTTGCAGCCCCCCTCGATCGCCAGCTTGACGATGTTCTCGGGATCGAAGTAGGCGGGATTCTTGGCGAAGCTGGCACCGCCGGAGTGCTCGATGCCCTGATCGACGGGGAGGATCGACAGATAGCCGGTACCGGCGAGACGGCCGCTGTTAAACATGCGCTGAAGGTTTACCAGGACCCTGGGATTGCGGTCGCTGGGGGCGAAGATCCGGTCCACGAAATCGGGGCCGGGAAGGTGCAGCGATTCCTTGGGAATCGTCTTGCAGACGTGTTTCAGCAGATTTTCAGCCTCGGTCCCTAGCAGTTCGCCAATGGGGGTCGTCATGAGTGGAGACTCTCCGCTATGCGGCCAGCCGGGCGGTCCCTCGAAGGGGCGGACACTACCAGCGGGCCCGCGTCCTGGATGGATGCGTTTCAATCCACGCCCGCTCGGTGCGGGCGACATGCGAACAAGACGGCATTGTGCCATCATGGTCCGGATACCGGCCCCTTGACGAGCGGCCCCGAACAGCCCAGCGAGAAACGCCCGGTAGAAAAGAACGGACGTTCAGACTCGACCCGGTGAACGCCTGCTTTGGCTGTCCGGTAACGATCGAGTCGTGCCACCATCATAAGGTTCCCTCCCCGCATTCGCAATCCTCCCGGGCGGCAGATGCTGTACTCCACTCCGCGGCCATGCCGTGGGCCGAGCCAATCTCCACCATGTCGCCTGCGACTTTCTCCCGAATCCGTTCAAGCATCCACGGGCGACCACGAGCGCCAGTCAGGGGTCTATATCAGAATGAGCCCGTTGACGAGTCTTGGCTGCCTGACCGACTCGGGAGGCGAGCACCGTGCCCACGAAGCCCACGCCGGAACCGATGATCGCTCCGCCGAGAAGCCAGTTCTGTCGGTCTAAATGGCGCTCGAGCGACTGTCCCACATCCCGGACAGCGACCTGCAATCCACCCAATGGAATGGGATGACAAAAGTTGTAGGAATAGCTGCCGGCAAAGAAGCCGGTGGCACCGCCGAGCAGTGTGAGGACGAGGAGAGCAAACGTGCGTATCATCATGCCACCCCTTTGGCCAGATCCCCAAGCACCTCTGGGATGTTCGGCACGCCGAATTCGAGCGAGCTTGCAGGACTCTACAGTCTCAAGGGCGCTACGGTGTCAGGGCCACCCATCCAAAAAGAGGCAAGCGGTGCGTGTCCCTTTCCGGTTCTCCTGGAAGCATAGATGTCCTTTCCGGAATTGACATCTTGAACCGGGCCCGAGGGCAACCGGATCGCTCGGTAGCACGATGTCGCACGGGGACCGGTCGGCGCGGATGGCTTTTTCATGTCGTACCGGTCCTGACGATCAGCCAAGCTTGGCCGGGCAATTGGCGGTTGCAATTGGCGGGTATTCCTGAAAAGATCGTGATGGGGCCTTCCTTGCCTGAGAAGGCCAATCCTGTCGGCGCGTGCACATACTCAAGTCCGAATCGCCCGGAAAGTTCAGCCATGAGCGAAACGCCCTCGCATTTTATCGCGGTTTGCCCCAACTGCCTGGTGACGTTGAGAGTCCCCTATTCCTTCAGTGGCAACCACGTCCACTGCAAACACTGCGACCACAGGTTCCGCGTTCTCGCACCCGATGATCTGACGAAGACCCCGACCTCCGCCGAGTGGCCGCCCGTGCCACGTCTGCCGGAGCGTCCCGCGGTTGAACGCATGATTGTGACTTGCCCCGGCTGCTCGGCATCATTGAGCGTGCGCAAGGTCCTGACCGGCCAGCATGTCCGGTGCAAGAATTGCAACCACAAGTTTCTCGTCGAGAAGATCGCGAGTCTGCCCGCTTCGCCAATGTCCGCCGCCCCGGAGCGCGACGTGTTCGACCATCTCTACGCGCCTGGCGAGCAGATGGCACCCGCCCAGACGCCGTCCGGCTCGGACAGCGAGCTGGCAGCGATTCGCGCCGAGCGCGACCAGCTTCAGAC
>JBMFUH010000933.1:0-3072 GCA_049966735.1 Isosphaeraceae bacterium | reverse complement strand
GGCACCCGGGACGGACTGGCCAAGGCCCCTTACATCCGCGAAGCGCGGCGGATCAAGGCCGAGTTCACCGTGCTCGAGCAGCATGTTGGCACCGAGGCCCGGAAAAAGAAGCTCGGTAAGACCGACGTCTCGGCCGAACCCTTTCCCGACCGCGTCGGCGTGGGCTCGTACCGGATCGACCTCCATCCCAGCACCGGCGGCGTGAATTACATCGATATCAGCTCGCTGCCGTTCCAGATTCCCCTGGGCGCCCTGATTCCCCGGAGAGTCGAAAACCTCCTGGCGGGCTGCAAGAACCTGGGTGTCACGCATATCACCAATGGTTGCTATCGGCTTCATCCGGTCGAATGGGCCATCGGCGAGGCAGCGGGCGCGCTTGTTGCCTACTGCCAACAGACCAAACTGTCCCCTCGAGCCGTTCGCAATACCGCTGGTCACCTGCGCCATTTTCAGTCGTGGCTTGTGGCCCAGGGAGTTGAGATTGACTGGCCAAGGCTGGGGCCGCGGTAGGATGGCAGATGGCAAATGGCAGATTCCAGATGGCAGATGGCAAATGGCAGATTCCAGATGGCAGATGGCAAATGGCAGATTCCAGATGGCAGATGGAGAATGCAGAATCTGGAATACGGCTCCTGGAATCAGTGCGGGTGCGCGTGCAACCATGCCTACTGAGGACGAGATCCGTGAGCCAGTGCGACGACACATACACTCACGGAACAAGCGGGAATCGGGGTTCTTCTTGTCCAGTTGGACCAGAAAGCGAACAATGCACCAATCTTCGAGAGCGGGGCGATCGCGGGAATAGTTTGACCGTTTCCAGGCTCTGGAGCGTACAATACAGATAAATCGGGATGTGGCCCGTCTCGCCTCATCCGCAGTCCGAATTCCACATTCCGAATTCCACATTCCGAATTCAGGAGAGTCAAGAGTGGCTACAAGCAATCCTGCATTTTCACAGGACATCTTTGCCGGATACAGCCAGGTTTATGGGGTTCCCCGGAGCACGGTGACGACCGTGCAGGGGACGATGGGGAAAACATCGTTGCTCCTGGCGATCATGTCGGCGACCGCGCTCTGGTCGTGGCACACGCTGGCGGCGGGCCAGCTTCAGCTCGGGGTCATTCCCGTGGCGGGCATCGCGGGCTTCATCCTGGCCATGGTGACGATCTTCAAGCCCACCGTGGCTCCCTGGACCTCGCCGGTCTACGCGGCGATGGAAGGTGTGTTCCTGGGCGCGATCTCGCAGATGGTGGAGATGAGGTTTCACAGGGCCTATCCGGGGATCGCGCTCCAGGCGGTGATGCTGACGTCGGGAACGCTGCTGGCGATGCTCTTCGTCTACGCCAACGGCATCATCCGAGTCACGGACAAGCTCAAGGCAGGCATCGTCATGGCGACGGGCGCGCTCTGCCTGTTCTACTTCGCCTCGATTCTCCTGAGCTTCTTCGGCGTGACCGTGCCGTTCATCTTCAGTGCGACGCCCTATGGCATCGCCTTCAGCCTGTTCGTGGTGGGACTGGCGGCCTTCAACCTGCTCCTCGACTTTGATTTCATCGAGGAGGCCGCAGCCCGGGAGATGCCCAAGTACATGGAGTGGTACGGGGCGTTCGGCCTGATGGTCACGCTGGTCTGGCTCTACCTGGAGATGCTCCGGCTGCTCCAGAAGATTGCCTCGAACCGTAACTGAGATTGCGTTAGGGGGTGCGTCAAGCGAAGCCCAGTGGCGGGTCGACGCTTCGCTTGACTCACCCTGCATCTCTCCTCGAATCACGCAGCGACCGCGACCCACTTCCTCTCCTTGGCGCTCTGGGCGATGGCCTCGCAGATCTGCACCTCGCGGTGGCCGTCGGCGAAGGTGGGGAAGTTCGGCTTGCCCGTGCAGCCGGAGGCGATGAAGCTGTAGAACGCCAGATCAAGCTGCTTGAAGGCGTCGGGGAAGCCTTCGGCGTGGCCGCCGGGATAGTGGCTGGTCTCGGCGGCCTCGGGAGAGAGGAGCGCCGGGTCGCGATTCAAGAGCGAGTTCGGTCCGCCGCGACGGCCCATCCAGAGGTACTCGGGAGACTCGCTGTCCCAGACCATCGAGCCCTCTGTGCCGCAAACCTCAAGGTAAAGCCGATTCTTGCGGCCGGCGTGCATCTGCGACACGTGGAAAAGCCCGTGGACGCCGCCGGAGAAATGCAAGAGCACCGCGCCGAAGTCTTCGGTGAGAATCTGCACCGTCTCGGTGGCCTTCTTGCCGCCGGGACCGGAAAAGGTCTCGGCACCCCCCTTGGGTTTCTTCCGCTCGTTGTAGAAGATCGCCAGGTCGGCGCTCAACTCCTCGATATGCTGGCCGGTGACGAACTGGGCCATGTCCATCCAGTGGGTGCCGATGTCGGAGACGGCCCGCAGGTTGGTGTGGCCGTCGGCCTCGACCCGCCAGTTGTAGTCGTCGGGCAGGAGCAGCCAGTCCTGGGTGTACGAACCCGAGACCGAGAGAATGCGTCCCAGGTCTCCCCGGGCGACGCGGGCATGCATTTCCTGGCAAAGGGGATAGAACCGCAAGTTGTAGTTGACCCCCGCGGCCAGCTTGGGATGCGCCGCGGCGACCTTTACCAGTTCGGCCGTCTCCTTGGTGCTGATGGCCAGCGGCTTTTCGCAGAGGACGTGCTTGCCGGCCTCGAGCGACCGCTTGGCGTGCTCGAAGTGAACGTTGTTGGGCGACGCGATGTGCACCGCGCTGATCGAGGAATCGGCCAGCAGCTCGTCGAGCGTGCTGTAAACCCTGGCGATGCCCGACCGCTCCGCCAGCGGCTTGGCCCGTTCCGGAGAGATGTCGAGCAGGCCGGCGACTTCCACGCCGATCCGCCGCAGGGCCTCGGCGTGAACCGGGCCAATGAATCCGCCGCCAATCAGCGCCACTTTGGGCCGACTGCCCAGAACGTGAGGTGCACCCATTCGACGAGTCCTTAAATCCTGAATTCCCTGAATTCCTCGGAACGAGCCGGAAAGAACTTCCCGACTTTGAAGACGAAGTCGCCGGGAATCGTCTCCTCGGCCCCTATCTTCTAGACATAGGTCCGACCGCCTGTT
>JBMFUH010000932.1:0-3074 GCA_049966735.1 Isosphaeraceae bacterium | reverse complement strand
TCGCCAATCGTCTCGTCGAAGGCCATGAGTTACTCCCGAAGTTGCCGATTCCCCCTCGAACACGACAGGGTGTCGTACAATGCATCGTACCCTCGCGGGAACACGCGGGTTTCGCGCCGTCCTCGGTTCCAGGGAGAGGGCGATTCTGTTATTTTGGCCCGTGTTGCCGGCCGGGCCTGACGCGCGCGAGATTGTGCAGCATGCGAGGTTGACAGGATGCCGGCTCCTTTAAGGGTCACGGAGGTCACGATGCGACTTGCTTCAGGGACGAGCGCGGCGGCCTGGTGTGTCTTCTCGCTCACGGTGATGTCGGCCTGTCCCGCGTGGGCCTACCCGCGGAATTCCGGCCTCTCGGCCCGCTGGGTCGGCCAGGACGGGCACGACTACGTCTCGCCCCACAACCGCCTCGAGCCCAGTGATGTGCAGGACATGCATATCATTCTTTCCGGACTCGATCCCGCCCGCGAGGTCGTCTATATCGACGTGAAGGTCGCCAATCCGATCGATGAGTGGGAATACAACGCCCAGTCGTTTTCCTGGAAGGCCGAGCTGAAGCGAGAGAAGGGTTCGCCCACCGCCGACCTCTTCCTCGAGCCGGGGCATATTGAAATAGCCAGGAACTATCATATCCTGATTCGCTATGATGATAATTCGACGCACGAGATTGATGTTCGCGGGAGCAAGGTGAACCACAGCCTCCGGATGCCCAGCGTGGCGATCCAGGCCCGCTGGGTGGGACAGGATCGGCACGATCGCGTCGGGACCGGGCCGTCGGTGGGGCCCGACGGGATCCAGGATATCCGCATTCGCCTGGCCGGCGTTTCAACCCGGGTCCAGATCAAGGCCATGCGTATCGATGGCGCCGGCGTCAAATGGGAGACGGGCGCCAATCCGCAGCTTTTGCCCAGCGCCGAGTTCTGGCCCGATCCCCAGAAACACGGCGAGGGCGATCTCTTCTTGCAGCCCGAGCGCGACCTGAGAGGCATGAAGCTCCGGATCAGGGTCTTTTACGCCAACGACACGGTCGATTCGACGTCCTTGACGGCCCCGCGGTTTGACCCCAAACTGCGTATGCCCAGCACGCCGCCGCCCCGCATCGCCGAGTTCTCGGCAAAGGCGGAATGGCTTGGTCAAGACGGTCAGGATGTCACCGGTCCCGGCGACGTCCACGTTCGACTGGCTCTGTCTCGTATCCCATCCTTCGTCGCGGCCGTCTTGACCGACTCGGTGCGGGGAACCTGGGTCTATCGCGTGGGCGACCGCGTCAAGTCGCCCGTCTCGGGAGCTGAGGTCTCCGGTCCGCTGGTGGTGCGGCCGGGCGGCGATCGTGGCGCGATCGATCTCTTCTTCGCTCCCTACCGTGATGAGACCGGAGCGAGCTGCACGCTGCGGCTGGTGGACCAGGAGGGACGGATGGCCGTGGCCCGGTTTGTCGGGGGCAGTTGCGACCCCGCCCTGCGGTCTGCTCAACCAAGCCAGACGACCGCCCAGGCCAATCCCGGCGACGACCTGAACGCACTTGCCAACCAGCATGGGACCGTGACGCTGGCGCCGGGAACGTACCGGATGGTCCGCCCGCTGGTCCTGGACCATCCCGTGACGCTGAAGTCGGATGGGAAGGCGACGCTCCTTTTCAGCCAGGCGCCAAACGAGAAGCCCTGGACGACTGCCATCAAGATTCACTGCGGCAACACAACCCTTGATGGGTTCGCCGTGCGGTTCGATGGGCCGGTGCGGTGGGATCAGGACGTCAGCTACGGCCCGGCGGTGATCGGCACGACCGACAACCGGGACCAGGGGCACAATGATTTCAAGGCGAACATCACCTTGACCCGGCTCGATCTGGAGGGACCGCCGGCCGTCGACCCGTCGAAGTGGGTCGAGGCAACCAGGCTCGTCCGGTTCACGAACGCTCACGGCGGGCTGGTGGCGGGCAACATCCTCCGCGGTGGATCGATCGAGTTCTTTGACGGACCCTGGCAGTTTCTCAAGAACGATTTCCGCGGCACCGCGCCTGGCACGTTTTCCCACGGCGTCTTCACCGGCCATGGCACGTACGACGTGCTGGTTCGCGGCAACCGGGCCAAGCCCGTCGAGCCCGGCGGCAAGTCGTGGCGGTTCCTCGTGCTCACTCATCGCGGCTCGAACGACAGGATCGAAGACAACGTCATCGAAGACGTGGGGGCTCGCGATCTTGACACCATTCCCTGGTCCAACGAGCCCGAGATCATCCTCACCGAGGCCTACCACCTGATCTACGAAGGCAAGCTCGCCGCGCTGTCGAGCGACGGACGGCTCTTGCGGACCTATCATCCCCAGGGTGAGGAAGCGGCGACCGGCGACGTGGTCTCGCTCCTCTCGGGGCCGGCGGCGGGTCAATACCGGCGAATTGCTCAGGTGATTGATTCCCAAACCTACCTGGTTGATTCACTTGTTCCCAAGGGGACCGAGATTGTCTCGATTTCCCGTGGATTCGTCGGCGAAACCTTCGAGCGCAACACGATCGACATGAGACGGGGCAAGAAGTCGTGCGGTTTCATCCTGGCCGGCAATCACTTCGCGGTCCGCGTGGCCCAGAACCACGTGCTGGGAGGGAATCTGGCGCTGGCGCTGGCCGCCTGCCCGAGCGAGACTCCCGTGATCTGGGGCTGGTCGCACGTGCCGGTCCTGGGCGCGGTCGTCGAGGATAACACCTTCGAGGACTGCGTGGCGGGCGCCCTGTTCAATGTCGAACACAACCAGAACATCAAGACCAACAAGGGGCGGACATACATGTCGTTGACCTTGAGCGGCAACCTGGTGCGCTGGTCCGAAGGGTTCCTCAGGCGGCTCAAAGCATCCGGCGGAGCCGTGCCGCCGCCAGGGCTGACCGTGGGAAATTCGCCCTCGCACGACCCCAGCGAGCTTGTCGTCAAGGCGGCCAGAAACCACCTCGACGCTCCCGCGAGCGCCAGGGCGGGGGGGAGCCTGATCGTCCACGCGGCCGAGTACAACTCGCACAAATTCCTGGAACGCAAGTACAGCCTGCCGCCCGCGACCGGCGCGAGCACCGGCCGATCGTTGCGGTGAAGCGC
>JBMFUH010000931.1:0-3082 GCA_049966735.1 Isosphaeraceae bacterium | reverse complement strand
CACGGTCGGGGCAACTGTGACCTCGTATACCGATAAATCAGTAAAGCGCAATACGGCTTACGAGTACCGGGTGGCAGCCTACAACAGCGCCGGCGACTCCGCCTGGAGCAACGTCGCCACCGCGACCACACCCAAGACCGCTCAGAAGGCGAAGCCCGGATCAACATATCCCGATGGCGACATTCCGATCTACATCGCCCCCGGCGATCTCCGCAGGTGGCAGCGGCGACACAAGCACCAGCGCGACGACGGTTGATGAAAGGGCAGTCCGCGCCACCGCGCGGCGGGGTGTAGAGCAACCGGAGCTCAACGATGAGGCGGTTCTTTCCCGGGAGTAACAGCCTGGGGACGCCCGGCGGCACCCCGCAATCCGAGGAAACTATCCGAGAACGGTCGTAACCCCTTATTTTTCCAGGCATTCGGGACGCCGAACCGGCGTTCTCGGATCGTTTCTAAGCGGCACTCTGTTCCTTTGGAGAAACATTTGCAGTAATTTTGCTTCATGTTCTTGCTTTGCCCCTGGTGGCGCACCATACATCGATACCCTCCCGGAACACGTCTTCTTGCAGACGTGGGTGCTTGGAATGAACGAGCACTCCCGCCTGCGAAGCGCCTGGGACCGTCACAACAAGAGTGCGGATGCCGTACCTACGCTCGTGATGATCGGTGGCGATGATCTTTCGGAACGGTAGACCCGATGTTGGGCCGTTGATCGAGTTGTGTCACCCGGTCGTGAGCAGCCCGGCGAGATCATCGGGCTCGACCAGTTGGTGTCAAGAAAGAAGGTGGCGTTTCGGGGCAGGGAATATCACCTGTGCTGAGGACAACCTTCGCTTGACACCAGTCAACAAGAAAAGGACACACCAATGCGCTCTCTCTTGACCACGTTCTGCGCGGCCTTGCTGGCGCTGACGTGGGGTAGTCCCGGCTCGGCATCAATCACCTACGAGGCGGACGGTGTGTTGGGGTTGGGCCTTTTGTCGGCCAGCGTCGAGTTCACGGCCGTGAACGGAGGCATCGAGATCACGGTCACGAACACGGAATCCGACACGCAGTTCAAAGACCAGGCGATCAGCTCGCTTTCGTTCCAGGTCGGCGACGGACTGGGCACTCCCACCGGCTTCACTGAGCTGAGTGGTCGTTCGTACGATCCCAAGTACTCAGGCTGGCTCATCAAGACGATCCATTGGACGAGCACCAGCGGTACGGGATTCGATAACAAATGGACCGGCAAAGGGTCCGATGCGATCGATCACTGGGGTCTCAACGTCAAGGCAAAAGATTCGTCCGTTCAGCTCGCGACGGCCGACAATCACGGGATGGCAAACTACATGATCCTTCCCTCTTCCGGGACGGCATACTGGCCCATCACGGATCTGGCCGGCAAGAACTCTCCGTACATCATCGGCCCCGCCACGTTCTTCCTGTCGGTGGCCGGTGTGACGGAGTACACCAATCTGACCGCCTCGAACATCAAAGATGTTCAGGTCGGTTTTGGTATCGGCCCGAGTTTGACACTGGACGCGAAAGTGTCCTCGGTGACGCCCCTCGCGGACCCGCCTGCTGTGCCCGAGCCCTCCACGCTGGCGATTGCCGGTCTGGGTGCCCTGGGACTGATCGGCTACGGCTTGCGCCGTCACCGCACGAAGTAATCCTCCCAAGACGCAGACGCACGGGTCGTTTCCCCGGCCCAACGCGCCTGTGTCGTCTCCACGTGCCCTCTGTGATGATCCCGCCACGGCCGCCAGGCTGATCTGGCCTCATGTCCCTCGCGTCCCAAGAGCGTCACGGCAGTTCTCTACCCACGACGCGAACCCGTCTTGTCTCACCTCTGCTGGCCCTCCGATGCCAGCGGGCCGGCAAACAGCCGAGGATTGAGTGGCCGCGAGACGATGTTGCGAAAAATCATCATGGAAATTAAGTTGTTTTCATTTTTCGCCCGTGCCGTCTGCGTTCAAGTAGACCTTCCCGCACTCAGGGTGGGTGAAACAAGTCGCCTGAAGAAACGGCAGCACAATTCCTCTTGCGAATGTGGTTTCGGGCATGGGGAGCCAGTATGCTCGCCTCCTTGTTCCCGTCATGTCTTGCTCAAAATGACAGGGTTTCACGCTGGTCGTAGGCCAGAGTAGACATAGCACGATCGCATCGTCACACAGTCACCAGACTGGTGCCTTGCACGATGGTGCCTCGCTCGATACTCTCATGATACTCCCATCGAACCATGATACTCCCATCGAACGGCACCAGGGACGAAAGGACTTTTGCGCGGCGGGAATCCTGCACTGGACTTGGTGACGGCTCTCAGCGTGGAGCGGTCCTTGTTCCAGGCAACCATGCAATTCGGGGACAATCATCTCAGGGTCATCATGACCTCAACCTGTAAGGAGCAACATGATGAGGAAACGTAATATGCGATTCTTAATGACCACGCTCGGCGCGGCTTTGCTGGCGCTGGCGTGGGGCAGTATCGGCCGGGCTGATACCTGGACAGCCAGCGCAACAACGGTCGACAGCAAAGGGACAAACTTGAAGGACGGACCGCTTGACGCGCAGGCCGTTTTCACGATCACCACTGGTCAGATTCAAGTCACGATCACCAACCTGCTGGACCCGACGAAAATCACGAGCATCGGACAGGCGGTCAGCGACCTGAGCTTCACGCTCAGCAACGCGCCCGGAACGAACGGGACCGACACGGCGTCGGGTCAACTCGTGACAGTGGCTTCCGGCGGCGGCGTCACGGATGCATCCGGTTCACCAACCCGATGGATCGACTCCTCGATCGGCGGGGGCGTCACCATTTCCGGTAATACCGTCCAGATCGAGGCCATCGGGCACGGCTCCCCAACCGAGCTGATCCTCCCGGACAGCAACGGCGGAAGTTATTCCAGTGCCAACTCGAGTATTTTACCGGACACAGCCCTTCGGTTGACGGGCCGGCGACGTTCACTCTCGCCCTCTCGGGTGTCACGAGCGCGACCACGATCACAGCCGTGACATTCTCCTTCGGGACAGGTCCCGACTATTTCGTGGACGGCACCCAGGGTGGGCCGCCCAATCCTCCCAGCTCTGTTCCTGAGCC
>JBMFUH010000930.1:0-3090 GCA_049966735.1 Isosphaeraceae bacterium | reverse complement strand
ATCCTCGAGCACGCGAATGAACGTGACGAAGAAGTTGTTCACGCCGTCCCGGAGCTGCTGCACATAGGCATGCTGATCCGTGGAACCCTTGTTGCCGTAAACGCTGATCCCTTGATCCACCCGCTTGCCATCGAGGTCGAGCCGCTTGCCCAGCGACTCCATGATGAGCTGCTGGAGATAGCGAGAAAAGAGCAGCAGCCGGTCCTTGTACGGCAGGACGACCATGTCTTTCTCGCCTTTTCCTCCCGTGGCCAGGCGCCACATCAGAGCCAGGAGCGCGGCGGGGTTTCTGGCGGTCTCGCGCGAACGGGTCGCCACGTCCATGGCCGCGGCCCCAGCGAGCAAGCCGTCCATGTCCAGACCCTGAAGATATCCGGGAACGAGGCCCACCGCCGACAGCTCGCTGGTCCGGCCGCCGACCCAGTCCCACATGGGGAACCGCGCCAGCCAATGCTGGTCTTTAGCCTGCTGGTCGAGTTTCGAGCCCTCACCGGTCACGGCCACGGCGTTAGGGGCGAAGTCAATGCCCTTGCGGAGAAACGCGTCCGCGACGACCAGCATACCGTTGCGCGTCTCGGGGGTCGTTCCGCTCTTGCTCATGACCACGACAAGCGTCTCGCCCAGCGCGCTGCCCAGCCGGTCCAACTCTCTGGCGATGCCTTGGGGATCGGTGTTGTCGACGAAGTGAGGCTGAAGCTTGTCCTTGCCGGGTTGACCCAGCGCGTCGGCGACGAACATCGGCCCCAGCGCCGAGCCGCCGATGCCGATCGAGAGCACGTGCGTGAAGCGACCGGTACGCGGGGTCTTGATCTCTCCGGAGTGAACCTTCTCCGCGAAGCTCTTGACCGCCGCGAGCGTCCGGCGTATCTCCTCCGCGAGCACCGGATTGGGCGCCAGCTCCGGCGCGCGGAGCCAGTAGTGGCCGACCATCCGCTTCTCATCAGGGTTGGCGATCGCCCCCCTCTCCAGGGCGTCCATCGCGGCGTAGGCCTTCTCCATCGCGGGCTGCATGCGCGTGAAGAACCCGTCATCGAAGTGCATCCTGCTGATGTCCAGGCTGAGCTCGACCGCCGGCACGCGGCAGAGGTGGGTTTTGTATCGATTCCAGAGTTCTTGTGCGTTCATGGTTTCAGACTCGCGAAAGAGGAATTTCGTGTCTGTCTATTCGATGACGGCTCAAAGAGTGAGCAGATGAATTGCCATGGCCAGGCCGACGAGCGCGAGGATGCCGGCGATCACCAGGGGCATCCTGGGGTCGAGGCGAGGATTGGCCACCCCTTGCTCGAGGTCGTGAACGTACTTGAAGTGCCTGGCCAGGGCGACCGCGGCGACGGCCACGCCGAAGACGACCATGGCAAACCCCAGGCGAGGCGAGAAAACCGGCCTGCCGGACTGGACGGGCATGCCGCTCATGTCGGTCGCCTGGATCAGAAACGCGAACCGGGCGATCAGGAAGCCAAACCCCATGAGGGCCAGCGAGGTCCGGATCCAGGCCAGGAACGTCCGCTCGGCCGCCAGGAAGATGCGCGGATCCTCCACGGGTCGCCGCTTTTCCGGAATCGCCGTGAGCGCGCTTTTCAGATCCTCCAGCTCCATGCTGATCTCCTGTCGCCAGTTACGCGGCGAGCCTCTGGTACCGCGGACAGGTTCGCGACGTGTCCTGGTTCTCGGTGAGGGCTATTCTCGCATGCTGCCTCGTGGTAAAACACCCTGAAATCCGAGACTGCTGCAACACTACCGGACTCAACGACCGTTCGGAACGTTTCCGAGCCCCGAAGGGACGGCGGGGCATAGCCAGGGGTTTCACCCCTTTGGCTATTGACCGATGCCTCCCAGGGCATCAGCAAGACCCGATCAGGAGCGAAAGCGAGAAGTCCTTTCACGCCTATTGCTTATCAGATGGGGGCCGGTGGTGACGAGTGTTGCGTGAGCGGCCACGACCTGCCGCGCCTTGAGCTCATGCCAGAAGCCCCAGCCGGTGGCGCGTGAGCGTCTCGTGGCCAAGTGGGGTGATCAGGTAGTTGCGCTCGAAGCGCATGCCGCCGACTCCGGGAACATACAGGCCCGGCTCGAGGGCGACCACATCGCCCGCCTGGAGCGTGTCGGTACTCTCGGGCACGAGGTAGGGAGGCTCGGGATGGCCCAGGCCCAGGCCGTGGCCGGTGTGCGAGGGGAAGTGTTCCGCCATGCCGTGCCGGGCGAAATGCCCGCGCACCGCGGCGTCAACCGCCCTGCCTTCCACCCCGGGGCGGAGCATCGACTCGCCGGCCTCGAGCGCTTCCATGCACAGCGCGTACAGTTCGTTCTGACGGGGCGTGGGATTGTCGCCGACCACGAAAGTGTTCGTGAAATCCCCCCGGTAGCCGTGCACGATCACCGAGAAATCGAGGAGCAGCAGATCCCCGCGGTTGATCACGCGTCGGCCCGGCGGTCCCCCCCGCTCGATCTCGCAGCGCGGGCCGGAGGCGAAATCTCCATAAACCAGAACCTGCTTGCCCAGCGCGCGACAGGCCGCGGCGCTCACCAGCAGGAAGGCGTCCAGCTCGGTCATGCCCGGCCTCATCTCAGCCAGCGCGGCGGCATGAGCGGCTTCCCCCGCGCGCACCGACTCCCGGATGACTGCCAGCTCATCCTCATCCTTGGTCCGGCGGAGCGCTCGAACAAGCGGATCAAGAAGCAGGAGCTTCGATGCCGATTGAGCGCCAAGCCTACGGCTTTCTACCCCCAGGCATTTGCCACCCCCAGCGGGAAGATGGCGAGCCACGAGTTCGTCAAACAGCGACAGCCGGCGGCAAGGGGCCGACTGCTTGCCGGTGTACCATTCGAGGGTCACGACTTCATCGGCGCAGCTTGAATCAAGGAAGGGGCGAAGCAGGTTGTCGCCGATGAGAGTGGCTCGATCCGGCCGCAGAACCAGCGCGGCCGCGGATTCCACGGTGTTGAAAACGAAGGGCGAAGGAGCGTAATTGGCGAAGTAGACCAGGCTTTCCGGCGTCGTGAGCAAGAGCGCGTCGCAAGGCTCCGGCAACGAATTCCAGAGTCTCCCGCGGCGCGCGGCGCATCCTTCGGGGGTCAACATCGAAAACGCTC
>JBMFUH010000929.1:0-3090 GCA_049966735.1 Isosphaeraceae bacterium | reverse complement strand
CTGGCGAGCTTTCGGCGGCCGAGGCCGCTCCGCGGATCCGCACTCAGCCTTACGTGGATACTGGAGGCTTTGCCAAGGTCGACCTGCACCGACGCTTGCGCTGCGGCTTTCCCGAGGTCATCTTTGGCCAGGGCAAGTCGGCCGGGCAGATCGAGGCCATTCTGCGGACCTTGATCGAGCATGAACAGGGGGGGCTGGTGACCCGGCTCGATCCCGCGGCCGCGGCGCATCTCAAGTCGGTCTTTCCCCAGGGAGAGCACAACGAGCTGGGCCGGACCTTCCGGATTCAAGGGTCCGAGCCGCCCGGTCCCAAGGTGGGACGCGTGGTGATTGTCACGGCGGGAACAAGCGACCTGCCCGTGGCCGAGGAGGCCCGCGTGACGGCCGAAAGCTGGAACTGCGACGTCACCCTGGTGGCCGATGTCGGCGTGGCCGGGTTGCACCGGCTCCTGCACCAGCTTCACCGCCTGGACAATGCCGACGCCCTGGTCGTCGTCGCCGGGATGGAAGGGGCGCTTCCCAGCGTGGTGGGAGGGCTGGTGGACTGCCCCGTGATCGCGGTACCGACCAGCATCGGCTATGGCGCCCATTTCCACGGGCTGGCGGCGCTCCTGGGAATGCTGAACAGTTGTGCGTCTAATGTGGTCACCGTGAATATCGACGCCGGATTCAACGGCGGCCATGTCGCGGGTTTGATCGCCCGCCGCGCGGGGCTGGCTCGCCTTGCTTCCGCGGGGGCCCGGCTGGAGTCGGGAACCGGAACAGGCGGGTTGCACCGGCCCTCAACTGCCGAACCGAAAAGCCCTGCGGTTGCCGATCCGCCGGGCACCCGCCCGAGCAAGAGGAGCGTGCCGGATCATGGATCTCGAACGAGTTGAGTCTCTCCCCAGCTTGCCTCCACGTGACCTTGACAGCCACAAGGGGCGGTTTGGCACGGTGCTGGTGATTGCGGGAGGGCGAGGAATGGCGGGCGCCGCGGCCCTTTGCGGGGCATCGGCTCTGCGGTCGGGGGCCGGACTCGTCCGGGTCGCCTCGCCGGCGGAAGTGCAGCCGACGGTCGCCAGTTTTGAACCCTCCTACATGACCTATCCGCTGCCCGACGACGGCCAAGGGATGATCCGCTTCGAGCCGTCGATTCCCCTGCTCCAGCGGCTGATCGAACCGGCGGACGTCGTGGCCGTGGGCCCCGGGTTGGGCCAGTCGGAAGACATCCGGGCACTGGTTCGCTGGCTCGTCACCAGCACGGATCGGCCGCTGGTGATCGACGCCGACGGCCTGAACGTGCTGGCCGGCATGGTGGACATTCTCGCCGGCTTGACCCGGCCGGTGATCCTCACGCCGCACCCGGGGGAATTTGCCCGGCTGGTGGGAGGCAGTGTCCAGTCGATCCAGGCCGACCGGATCACCCACGCCTCGGAATTCGCGCGGCGTTTTGAATCGGTGGTCGTTGTGCTCAAGGGGGCGGGGACCGTGGTCACGAGCGGCCGCCAGGTGTATGTGAACGCGACCGGAAACCCGGGGATGGCCACCGGCGGCGCGGGCGACGTGCTGACCGGAGTGATCGCGGGTTTGCTCGGCCAGAAGCTGCCGCCGTTTCAGGCCGCGCAATTCGGCGTTTACATTCATGGCGTGGCCGGCGACATCGCCCGTGATCAGAACGGCATGGTCGGCATGATCGCCGGCGACATCGTGGACGCTCTGCCCGACGCCTTTGATCACAGCGCGGAGGAGCCGGATATCGGACTTTAGCATATTTGCATGAAGACTGCGCGGAGGCAGCGGAACGCCGATGGGGCAAGCCCACCAGTTGGCGCAGTCCCGCCTTCATCGATCAAGACTGGGCGGTCCAGGCAGCTTCAGGTGTGAACGACCGGAACTTCAATCCGGGGTTTGGCTTCCGCGCGCGGAGCGCTTGCGCATGGCTTCGGGGTCGCGAGCATTGGACACGGCGACATCGTAGGTGATATCCCCGCGCTGGTAGAGTTCGGCGAGTACGCTATCCATGGTCTGCATCTGGTGTTTGCGGCCCATCTGCATCTCACTGAGAAGCTGGTGCGCCTCACCCTCGCGAATATGCTTGCGTACCGCGGGGGTGGCGATGCAGACCTCGCAAGCGAGCAGCCGCCCCTTGCCGTCCGTCCGAGGCAGCAGTCGCTGGGAGAGGATTGCCTGAAGCGAGTTGGCAAGTTGATACATGATGTTATTTTGCTGCTCGTGCGGGAAGTGGCTGAAGATGCGCTGGATCGTCTGCACCGAGTCCGGCGTATGCAGCGTGGCCAGCACCATATGGCCCGTCTCCGCGGCCGTCAAGGCCGTCGATACCGTCTCGAGATCGCGCATTTCACCGATGACGACGACGTCGGGATCTTGCCGCAAGACGTGGGTCAGGGCCTGCTTGAACGACAACGCATCCGTGAGGACTTCCTGCTGGATCACAATGCTGGCTTGGTTGTGGTGAACAAACTCGACCGGGTCTTCAATCGTGATGATCTTGGCGCGGCGGGTGCGGTTGATCAGATCCACGATATAATTGAGCGTCGTGGTCTTGCCGTTGCCCGTGGCTCCGGTCACCAGGATGAGTCCGTTGGGAATGCGTGCGAGCTCGTCAAGGACCGGGGGCAGGCCAAGGGCTTCCCGTGAGCGGATCGTCGTCTCGCAGAGACGGATGGCCAGCTCGGGGATGCCCGCGTGCAGGTAAACGCTGGCACGGAACCGCCCCACGCCCTCCCAGTGCCTGGAAAAGCAAAGCTGCCAATCGCGGTCGAAGATCTCTCGTTGCTTGGCTGTCATGACCCCGTCGAGCATGGCGCGGAGCATCGATTCGTCGAGCGGCTCCCCCTCGATCAGGCGGATTTCGCCATGGATTCGAAAGGCCGGCGCAATGCCCCTTACGAGATGAACGTCGCTGGCCCCCAGCTTGCGAGCGCCTACGAGGATCTTTTCCAGAGTCCATGACATGGTGAGTACTTTGGTCGATTGAGGAAGGACGGAGATGACCATCGATCGTGCTGGGGAAACAGCCACTGCCAGATGAGAGTTAACCCGGATTATTCAAATAGGCCCCAACGAAGAGCCCTCGATTTACGTATA
>JBMFUH010000928.1:0-3091 GCA_049966735.1 Isosphaeraceae bacterium | reverse complement strand
GTTCACGCTCGCGAAAGCACTGGAGATCGATGTGATGAAGATGATCCGCGGCGTGCTGACGATGCCCGCGTTCTTGAGCTCGAGCATGGCGGCCGATGCGGCCTGGGTGAGGAAGAACGGCCCCCTGAGATTGGTGGCAAGCACGCGGTCCCAGCTCTCGGGAGTGGTCTGGAGCAGGTCCATCCGGGTCTCGGGAGCAATTCCGGCGTTGTTGACCCAGAGGTCGACCCGGCCGAACTGACCGAGAATGCCTTCAAGCATGCGACGGCCCTGTGGGAGGTCGGCCACATCGGTCTGGAGGGCCAGCGCACGCGGGGCGCCTCGGGCTTCGGCCTCGCGGCAGCAGTCGTGAGCCGCGGCCGAGTCGGAGCGGTAATTGACGACGACCGAAAAGCCAGCCGCGGCCAGCTCGATGACGATTCCTCGACCAATTCCGCGTCCACCCCCGGTCACCACGGCAACCTGGCCCTCCTGGCTGACGTGGCCTCTCGGGCTGGTGGCTTCTCCTGGCATCTCGACCACGCTTGACCTCCTTGACCGGAAGGAAAGTCCGCCGCCAACGATCCCCGAGTCAGGCAAGGGACCGAGCACTCTTCGCCTGAGGACGGAGATTTCCCGATCGATGTCTCTCGCTCCCACGCAGCGATCCGTTGACAGCATACCGTCTCATGCACGAGAATTACAAAGGCGTTCGGTTCGCGCTCGTAGCTCAGGAGGATAGAGCGGCGGTTTCCTAAACCGCAGGTCGCAGGTTCGAATCCTGCCGGGCGCATCGACAGCGCTGGGGCTTTGGGAACCCGGCCCGCGACGTTGATCAGCCAGGAAAGGCGCCCGTAGCTCAGGCGGATAGAGCAACGGTTTTCTAAACCGTCGGTCGCAGGTTCGAGTCCTGCCGGGCGTAGTTCCCCGGAGTAACCCTGATCCCGATTCTCAACGACGGAGGTGGACCGCCAGCCGATCATGCGGAGCCGCGAGTGAGAAATCCCAAAGCAAGATCCGGGAAACACGTTCGGTGAAGCAGGGCACCTTGGCAGAGCGTTAATCTCCCACTGGAGCGGCTGGAGTTTCACGTGAAAATCTTGGAGACCTCGTTCCGGAGTGTTCAGTCGATGCGGAAGCATGCTGCGTGACACGGACGTGGGTGGAATCAACCAAGGGCGGGTCTGTCAGGGGTCAGTCAAATGGCTGAAGAGCGGTTAACCCAGATCCCGACCAACTGGACGACGATCAGCAGCGCCCACACGCCGGGTCCCGACAGCCAGAAGGCGATGAACGAACTGGTCGGCAGGTATCATGACGCGGTCACGCGCTACATTTACCTGAAGGTTCGGGACAAGAACCTTGCCGACGAGGTCCTCCAGGAGTTCTGGACCAAACTGCTCACCGGCAAGCTGGCCGGCGCGGACAAGACCAAGGGGAGATTCCGCGATTACCTCAGAACTGTCCTTCACAGGCTGATCATCGACCATTTCCGCAGCCGCAAGCTCCAGCCGCTTCCCCCTGGAGACTTACTTGATTCCACGAAACCCGACGACGACTTCAACCGGGTCTGGCGTGATGCCGTGCTCAGTCGCGTCTGGTCCCGACTGGAAACCTACCAGGCCGCGACCCCCAAGAACCGCTACGCCAGCGTCTTGCAACTCCGCCGCGATTATCCCAAAGCGTCCATCGAGGAAATCGCCGAGCGGCTGTCCAAGCTGACTGGGACGCCCGTGACGCCCGAAGCCTTCCGGAAAAACCTCCAGCGGGCCAGGGCCAAGTTCATCGATCTCCTGATCCTGGAACTACGCGAAACAATCCATCCCACCAACAACGAAGATGTCGAGGCCGAGATTTTTGACCTCGGTCTCGGCTACCTCTATCGCCGGTATACCACTCCCCTCGAACATTGAGCCGGACGGGTCGCGCGTACATCCATCGACCCAATCTACCAGTCGAATCTTTCATGCATCTTTTCCGTGCGGGATTGACACAAGATTGGTGAATTTTGGCTCGGCCCCTTGACCGCTCGACATCATCTTGTACAGTTTACTGGAGGCTCAGCGCGCAGACCCACTCTGTGGCCTTGTGTACTTTACCATACCTGAAACCGTGTTCAGCATCAAGTGATGGTTGGCACTTGCCGAACGCGACGTTCACCAGAGAGGAGCGGCGATGCTGGTTCTCTCCCGCAAGAAGAACGAGAGCATCATAATCAGCGATAACATCACGGTGACCGTGATCGAGATCCGGGGTGACAAGGTTCGTCTTGGCATCGAGGCCCCCAAGGATGTCACTGTCCATCGCCGCGAGGTCTACGAAGCCATTCAGAACCAGGCCCGCGCTCACGAACAGGGGACCAAGGTTCCGGCACCTGATGTTTGAGTGATCGGATTCCTCTGTTCGACCAGATCCTGATTGCAATTCACGCAGCGGTCCCGTGGTGTCAGGGCAAGCGCTAGCGCTCCACGCGTGTCGGGAACGTTGCCTTGAGCAAACGGACAAACTCGCGCATCCACGGGCCGTTATCAGGCCAGCCCCGAGCCGTCACGAAAGATCCGTCCAGGACCACTTCACGGTTCACGTAGTCCCCCCCGGCGGATCGGATGTCGATTTCCAGCTCCGAGTAACACGTCAGCGTCTTGCCTTTGACTGACCCGGCGGCCAGGAGCAGAAGTGGACCGTGGCAGATGGCCGCGATCGGCTTGCCCGTTTCCAGAAAATGCCGAACCAGGGCGACGGCCTCGGGACGATTCCTCAGATACTCGGGCGCCCGTCCACCCGGGAGCACCAGACCGTCGTACCGTTCGACCTCGACCTCATCCAGCCCAAGATCAGCCTGAACCAGGTAGCCTGGCTTCTCCGTGTACGTGTCAAAGCCCGGCTCGAAGTCATGGATGACCGAAAGAAAAGCACGCCTTTCGGGGGCCACGATGTGGACTTCCCAGCCTTCTTCCTCGAGACGGTACTTGGCGTAGTGGATTTCCTGGGTTTCCCCCGCGTCGCCAGTGAGCAAGAGGATCTTGAGCATCGGCACACCCCCGACCGGAGCAAACACTAGGAGAGCGTCCGAGAATTGTCCTGCGACCTCCCCTTGGCCTTGGCGATTCAC
>JBMFUH010000927.1:0-3094 GCA_049966735.1 Isosphaeraceae bacterium | reverse complement strand
GGTCTCGCGACCCGCCGTCCGGGAATGTAACCGACATGAGCATGTCTTTGCCAAGAAGATGCATGTGGGGGACGACCGCATGGGCGATCACGTCGACCGGGACCGGCCAGGCGGCGCGGATCTCGGCGCTGGACTCGCCGGCCTTGACCTTCAGATCGAAATTCACGGCGGCGTTCCAGTGCAACACCTGGCGAAGGGGCTTGCGGGCGAACCGGAGCCCGATCCTGGTGCGGTCCAGCTCGGCCTTGCCGCTGGGATGATAGTGGACCTGGATGATGACGTCGGCCTTGCTGGGCAGAGCGCGGCCGATGCCGTCAGGAAGTTGAGTGGGCTGGTTGCCCGGCGCCCAGCCGCCCAGGTCGCCGTGAATCTCCACTCCCGGGCCGGAGAAGCACGTGTAGCCGGGGCCGGGCTCCGCCTCGTCTTTCTGGCGCGCGTTGCCGCTGGTATCGACGTAGGCCAGAACGTGATGGACCACGCCTCGGTTGCCCGGCCGGTACTCGATGCCGGAAATGTAAACGTCCCGGGGAAGGTTGGTCGGCGCCACGAAGCAGCGGTAGATGTCTGCTCCGGCGGCAGGAACCGGGAAATCGGTACCGGTGTCGAGGATGAGGTCGGGGCCTCCTTCCAGCGTCCAGGCATCAGGAAACGCGCGCGGAGGGGGGAGATCGGCCGGGTTTCCCTTGGGGGCGCCCGCTGCGGCCCAGGCCGAGAGGATCGCGATGTCCTGTTCGGCGAGCGACCGGTCGTGCTGGAACGGACCGCCGACATCTCGCGCGGCCTTCCACGGCGGCATCAAGCGGTCTTCGACCACGGCGGAGATATCCAGCGCTCGCTTCCTCGCTTGCGCGAACGAATCGAGGGGGAACGGCCCGACCTGCCCCTTGCGATGGCACTCCAGACAGTTTTGCTGGAGAATCCTGGCTACCTCCTTGCAGTAGGTGGGAGTCGTCGGCAGGGGCCTCTCCTCGGGTAACGGACAGCCGACAACCGGAACGTAGGGAACCTTCACGTCGTCTCCCCTGAGAACCGCCGCGATGGCATCCTTGAGCTCGTTGCCCGAGGGGTTGGCATTGCGCGTCCCCCTTCTGGCGAACTGGTCGTCGATCCGGCCGTGGTATCTCAGCCGATTTGACGCGTCGATGACGACGGCCTCGGGCACGTTGGTGACGCCGAGCTTCCGGGCAAGGACGCCGTGCCGGTCCCGGGCGACGGGAAACCTCAGGCCGAAATCACGAGCGTGAGCTCTCACGTCGGAGTCGCGCAAATCGGGGTCGATGCAGACCCCGACCCACCTCACCGGCTGCTGGGAAGTCGAGTCAAACAAGGAGGCGAGGGTCGGGCTGTAGGCGTTGGAAATCGGACATTCCGAGGAATAAAAGACCAGCGCGGTCAGGCCGCCCTGGGGAGGGCTCAGGTCAATGTGCCCGCCGTCGGGGCCGCGGAGCGATCCCAGGGAAACGACGCGGCCGGGGTCGCCTGCCAGGGCAGGCGCCTCGGCCGAGAAGCAGAGCGTTACCAGCAGGAAACAGCTCGCTGCGGAAGCCAAGGTGAAACGGGGCCGAGATGGGGAGTTCAAAGGTGGACTCCAGAATCATGTGGCAATGCGATTCGATCCACGATGCTATTACCCTATGATCCCGGCCCTGGAAAGACAAGCTCGAAAGGTCCACCGCGCCGGCCGTGCCGGAGCGCCAGGACGAGGCTGGCGCTCCAGAGGAGACGGCAGATCCACGCGGACTGACTCCATGGGCGTCTTATAGCCCGCTGAGATCGGTCGCGACGACCCGCGCTCCTTCCTTCAGTCCCAGTCGCTTGACCGCGTCGGCCGAGGCGGGAACGGCCAGGGTCTTGAGCGGAGGCACACTCAGGCCCGCGAGCACCGAGGGAGCACAATCCTTGACCGCCTTCGCCCCGGCGATCGCCACGCCGCTTAAGATCAACGGAGAATCATTGATAAGCTTGATCCGGAACGTCACCTTGCCATGGGCCCGCGGCCCGGGCGCCAGCTTCACGCGCACGAGCCTCTCCGACATTCCCTCGGTGATCGCCAAGGCCAGCCGGGCCGCCTGCCATTGCCGCATCTGCTCGGCCGTGAGCTTCGGCTGGTCCGGCGAGAGTTCGGGAGCCTGTTCCAGCGTCGACCGCTTGATCTTGAACCTGTCGATCAAGATCCAGTCGGAGCCGGAGGGATGACTCCCGCTGAGCTTCACGTTGATCAAGGAATCCGTGAGTTCGACCCGGCAGGCCAGAGCCGGCGTGTCCGGTCGCTCGGGAACCCCCTCGCGGGCCGTCAATCCAAGGACCGGATGCCTGGTCCAGAGATCACGGACGCCGCTCACGAGTTGTCGCTCACCGGCGCCATCCGCCTTGAGTTCCCAGAACAGGATGCCCGGATCGTCCTTGCGCCCGGACGATGGCTTTTTCACCTCGCCCAGATTGGCCACGAAGCGTCGTGCCAGCGCGATCTCGCTGGCGTTCCCCCATCCCTGAGACAGACGGCCCACGTCATCCCAGCTCGCGCCCGAGGTCACGTTCCAGAGGACCATCTGCGCCACCGTCCGCGGCGCCTTGGCTTCCGCAAGTCCCTTCAAGGCGGAGACCGTCCGCTTGTCGTCGGTCCACTGTTCGATGCCGCTGACCTGAAGCGTCTCCCCCTCCGCGGGAGCCGTCGGCAGGAAGTCCGCCTTGGGTGGGTTCATGCTCACGATGGTGGTGGGCAGGTGACGTTCCTGATGCGGCTGCAAGGTCGTCTCCAAAGGCCCGGTGGGAGGAACCGACATCATGCCGCCCATCATCCCCATGCCGCCCATGCCTCCCATGCCTCCCATCATGCCCCCGCCCATGCCTCCCATGCCGCCCATCATCCCCATGCCACCCATGCCCATCATAAGCGATCGTTGATCCCAGCTATCATAATCACCACACAGATACATGATCAGGCGGCTGAGCATCATCATGCCCATCATGGACGGCATGGTGCCGCCGCCCATGCGGCCCATACCACCGCCCATCATACCACCTCCCATGCCGCCCCCCATGCCGCCCCCCATGCCGCCCATACCTCCCATGCCGCCCATCATGCCACCGCCCA
>JBMFUH010000926.1:0-3103 GCA_049966735.1 Isosphaeraceae bacterium | reverse complement strand
TGAGCTGGACTCAGTTCCGCTCTCTCATCTATCTCGATAATCCGCTCAAGCGCGACTTCTACGCGGAGATGTGCCGGATCGAACGGTGGAACACCCGGACGCTCCAGAGGAAGATCGGCGGCATGCTCTACGAGCGGACGGCGCTCTCCCGCAAACCGGAGCAACTCGCCCGCGAGGAGCTAGCGCGGCTGCGTGACGAGGATCGGCTGACGCCCGACCTGGTCTTCCGCGACCCCTATGTGCTGGACTTCCTGCAACTTCAGGACAGCTACAGCGAGAAGGACCTGGAGACCGCGATCCTGCGGGAGATCGAAGCCTTCATCCTGGAGCTGGGTGTCGGTTTCACGTTCGTGGTACGGCAGAAGCGGATTACCATCGATCACGAAGACTACTATATTGATCTGCTCTTTTTTCACCGCAAGCTCCGGAGACTCGTGGCGGTGGAATTGAAATTGGATGCCTTCAAGGCGGCGGACAAGGGCCAGATGGAGCTGTATCTGCGCTGGCTGGACGAGTACGAGAAGGAATTCGGCGAAGAGGGCCCGCTGGGCCTGATCCTGTGTGCCGGGAAATCCGAGAAGCACGTGGAGTTGCTCCAACTCGACAAAAGCGGGATTCGGGTCGCGACCTATCTGACGGAATTACCGCCTCGACGTCTTCTGGAGCGAAAGCTCCGCGAGATGACAGCCGCGGCCCGGGCGCGGTTGGGCGTCCGGCCGGAGTGACCGCAAGCTCATTGATCCATCGGCCGGAACCAAGCCGCCACCCACTTTTCCCCCGTTCCGCGGAACCTGGGGCCTGACATCATACGAACTTCGTCTGTCCCGGAATCGCCACGGGCGGGACGGAGAGCGGAACATCCCAGGCATACCGGGGCGGCGACAGGTCTTCCTTGGATGTAAACGCCTGCTCCCAGGTGATGACCTGGCCGGTATACGCCGCCATCCGGCCCATGATCGCCAGGAGCGTGCTCTTGGCCATGTAGTCTCCATTGTTGAGCGGCTGGCCCCGCCGGATGCTGGCGAAGAAGGCATCGTGCTCGGCCTGGTAGGAATTGGTCGGAGGGCCATTGTAGTGCCAGGTCGCGCCGGCCTCGATCCGGGGGCCACCTCCCCGGCGGCTGCCGCTCAAGAAGGCCCGCCCCTTCGTGCCCAGCACGGTCGCGCTGATGTCGTTGGCGCAGCTCTCCTGTTGCCGGCAGGTGGCGAACAGCTTCGCCCCGCCCTCGTACTCGTAGATGATCGCGAAATGGTCGTAGATGTGGCCGTATTCCGGCCCGGTCCGCTGCTGCCGGCCCCCGGTGCCCACGGCCCGGGCCGGGTACCGGTCCCCCATCGCCCACGAGCAGGCGTCCAGCAGGTGGACGTGCTGCTCGACGTTGAAGTCGCCCGACAGCCAGGTGAAGTAGTACCAGTTGCGCATCTGCCAGACCATGTCGCTCCAGTCGCTCTGTCGCGGCTTGACCCAGATCGGCCCCCGGTAGTCGTTCGCCTGGAGGACCTCGATATCGCCGATGGCGCCGTCATGAATCCTCCCCATGGTCTCGCGAAGGCCTGCACTGTAGCGCATGCCCAGGCCGGAGACGATCGACAAATTCTTCGCCTTCGCCTGCTCGCAGGTGGCCAGGACGGAACGCACGCCGGGCGCATCGACGGCGACTGGCTTCTCCGCGAAGACATGCTTGCCGGCCTCCACCGCGGCTTTGAGGTGGATCGGCCTGAAGTGCGGAGGAGTGCAAAGCAGGACGACGTCGACGCTGCCGATGACCTGCTTGTAGGCATCAAAGCCGACGAAGCGGCGCTCCGACGGCACGTCGATCTTGGCCGCGATCTCTTTGTCCCTCTGGAGGGTGTTCAGGCTCCGCTCGAGGCGGTCCTCGAACGCGTCGCCCAGCGCGACGAGCTTGAGGGCCGGGTCGGCCCTGAGCGCCTGCGACGCGGCCCCGGTGCCCCGGCCGCCGCAGCCGATCAGGCCGACGCGCAGCACATCGCTGCCGGCGGGATGAACCTGGGGGACGGCTCCCAGGGCTGTCGCGACCGCGGAGGATTCGATGAATTGCCGGCGTGAGATGGTGAGACGCATGTCCGTTCCTTTCATCGTCGAACCGGTGCAACTCGAACTCCCAAACGGCCGGTGGGCGGACCTCGGCAACGCGGGTGAGGCCGGGTTGAACGCCAGGCCGCGCAGGACGAGTCCCGATTGTATCATGGTTCCGGAAGCGCCATGCACAATGAGCCCAGGTCTACCGCAAGGCGTCAGTGGCTTGCAGCGGCTTGTCTGCTGGAAGATACTCGAAGACCTCGTGAATCGAACTTCCCCAGGAGATGGCCATGAGTCGATCGACAAACCAGACGTTCGTGTTCTTCCAGCACGCTCCTTACGTTCTGCTCGCCGTGCTTGTGCTCGGCGTCCCTGGCACGCGGGCGGCCGAGGCCGAGGAAACCTGGACTCCGCTGTTTAATGGCAAAGATTTTGACGGCTTCGCCTTTCATCTGGGAAACGCGGGAGCTGACAACGCCGGGACCTTCACCGTCAGTGATGGAATGATCATCTGCACCGGCAAGCCGGCCGGATACATGTACACGAAGAAGCGCTACAGTCGTTACACGCTGGAGTACGACTGGACGTTCGTGCGCCCCGCGGGCCTGAAGGACGACCGCAAATTCAGGAGCAATAGCGGTTGTCTGGTTCACATCGGCGAGGAGAACGCCCTCGGCGTCTGGCCGCGGAGCATCGAGGTGCAGGGGGCTCACAGTCAAGCCGGGTTGATCCTGCCGATTCCCCGCAACCTGAAGTGCAAGGTGACCGACGACGGAAAGGCCCGCGCCCGGGTGTTGAAGCCGGTGGGCCAGTGGCAGACCACACGGATCGAGGTTGACGGTGGAAACATGATCATCTCGCTCAACGGCACGGTCGTCTCGACCGTCCGCGACTGTGAGCTCACCGAGGGCCCGATTGGCTTTCAGAGCGAGGGGGCGGAGATCCACATGAAGAACATTCGCATCCGCGTGAAATAGCTCAGGAACTCAGGAACTATGGGGGGGAGCTGTGAGGCGGGGCGGAGCCGTGGGGCCGTCCCCCTTTCGGGGGCCTGGCGGCGTTG
>JBMFUH010000925.1:0-3135 GCA_049966735.1 Isosphaeraceae bacterium | reverse complement strand
CCGCCAGTGCAGAGGACATCCTCGCGGCCGTCTCCATTCAAGTCTCCCACGCCCAGGCCGTGCGCGAACCGGAACGTCCCGGGAATCTCCTTCCCCGGGCTGCTGGGCTCGCTGACGGGATGCATCTCCCAGAGTTGCCTGGGGTCGCTGCCGGGCGTGAAGTAGGCCATTTGCCCTTCATGCTCCTTGCCCTTGGGTTGCCAGCCCATGACCAGCACACGATGGCCGTCGCTGAAGAGATCGGCGAAGAGGGGCGTCTCGTTGCAGGCGCTTGGCCAGATCTCGTGCTGGGCCCAGTAGCCGGCCTTGCCCTGGGGATTCTCGTACCAGTAAGCAGATGCTCCGGGGAAACCGACGACGATCGCGTCGGGCCAACCGTCGGCATCGATGTCGTCCGCCCAGCAGGTAAAACACTGACTGTAACCGTGCAGGCCGTCGCCGTAGTCGCCCGGCTTGCGGATGTCGTGCTTGGTCCAACCCGGGGCCTCGTACCACGAGTCGCCGACGATCACGTCGGTCTTGCCATCCTTGTTCACGTCGGCAATCGCCACCCCCTCGGAGCGAAATTTGCCGTCGATGACCGTCTTCTTCCACGAGACGGGACTCGCCTTCTCCGCTCCGGGAGCGGAAGACAGGAGAAGAAGAACAACGGTCCAGCCGGCAACGGCCGAGATTCCAGTTCGCGTCTTTCTCATGGTTCGCCTCTCAAAGAGCCTGGCATCCCTCCGGGGATGCCGCCTGCGCACAGATTACAGCCCCGCCAGGCACAAAGCCAGGATGGTGAAGGCGCCGAGCAGTTGCCCGACACGAACCGATCGAGCTGGTCAGCCCGCGGCTCGATCGCGCTGGACAATCGCCATCAAGCTTGTCACCGCCGGGTTCCGGCTCGACGGATGAGAACAACCCAATCTTGGTCCGGCTCGGCGGGTGGAGGACCGATCTCCCAACGTTTACCCCCATGCGCCTGCTTCATCTTGCCCTCGAAGGCCCCTGTCCGCGGGTTGAACCAGCGGACCTCGGCGACACCCGCCAGATCGGCAAGATCGAGCGAGCCGCCGCGACTGCCCTCGGGAAGAGAGACGGCATAGACCTCGCCTCGCCTGGCGAACACCTGAGGGCCCAGCGGTTTTGTCCGGCCTCCTCCGATGCCGACCGGGATGGTGCCTCCACCCTGAGATAATTGCTCGGCCGGCTCCATCTCCCAGATCGGCAGTTGTTCTTCCATGAACCGGCGGGCATACCAGAGGTAGCGCCAAAGCTTGTCCCGTTTGGGCGTCTTGAAGCTCTCGGTGCGGAGCTCGTCCTGGAGAATGAACTCAAGCTGACCGCCAGCGAAATACGCGGGCCAGATCTTTTCCCGGCGATGGCCTTCGGCATCGTCGACCGGGATGTGCGACGCGCTCTGGCCTCGGTCCACGGTGAATTCATCGAGGCAAACCGGCAGCGGCCTGCCCGCTCGCCGGGTCGCATCGCGGATCGCCCTGGCAACCTCCTGAATGGGCCGCTGGTTGAGCTGGATTGACGTCAGTCCAAACCGGCGGTCGCCGAAAGTGAACCGGAGCTGTTCGACGGGATCTCCGGCGCTATGCACGGTGACGGGATGATCGTACGGGTCGAGGGCGCGGATGTAGTCGGCGAAGGCTCGGATGCGCGCGGGACCCAGATTGAAGCCCAGGTTGTACTCCTCGCACAGGTTCCATTCCAGCGCCAGGTGATGGCCGAACCGGGCGATCATCTCCCGGTAGTAGAGTTTTCTCTCGGGGCCCAGTTCGCCGTTGTCGAGCTCTCGCTTGTTGGCGGTCTCGGCCTCGTTGAACACGAAGTGCAGCGCGAGTCCTTTCCGCTGAGCGTGTTCGAAAACCATGTTCCACTGGCCCAGCTTGCTGACATCATAGTGGAGATTGTCGTTCTTGCTCGAGCCCTTGGGATTGGGTGATCCGGCCCAGGGCCACACATCCTTGCCGTCGCCGCCGATGTTCATGGTCAGGAAGTAGATGCTGTTGACGTGGCGCGAGGCGAGGTAGTTGAGCGCGCCAATCAGACATCGGCCCTTGCCACCTCCCCAGTCGGGATCGCCAGGCCGCCAGTCGTCGCGATGCGTGACGAACCGATGGCTGGCCGGCGTGTTGTCGAATCCGGCGTAGGCAAGCAGGTTCTCGGGCGTATCCGTTCCCCCTTTGATCCAGTACGGTCCATCCTGAAACTTCAGGTAGTGGCCGCCCACGTAACAGAGCAGACCCCATTTCAAGAAGCCCGGGGCCGACGCGTCTCGCGAAGCGACGGAGAATTCTCCCGACACGCCGTCCAGGGCGCTGGGTTTTCCAGCATCGGGAGCCAGGTCGACGGCGACCCCGGCGCCTGTTCGGAACGATGCCCTGTAGCGCCAGCGTCCTGGCTTGTTGGGGGAGAATCGCACGCGCCAGCAAGTTCCGCGTTCGCCTCCCTTGCCGTCGCCGTCGAAGAACCCCGGCACGTTGAAGGCTCGCCCATCCGGCCCGGTGAAGAGCACTTGAAGCCGATTGTCGAAAAACGGATTCGGATGCTCGTCGGTCTCGGCGGCGACGGGACCGTGAAAGGTCAATCCCAAGGGATGCCAGACCCTCGGCGTGCCCTCGATGATCACATCCTCTCCCCGCGCGGTAATGACAAGCCAGGCGAGAAAGAAGAGCAACACGTGAACCGGACGGATTGTTTTCCGCATGATTTACCTCTTGTATGGCGCCTCGCGAGACGTTCGATTGTAGATCGGCCGCTGGTGAGGTACAACTCGCAGGTGGAACCGAGACCGAACCTCAAAGGGTTGAAGGATGTCCTGTCTGATTGGGGAGCATCGAGAGAGCCGCGGAGGACTTGTCAGAGAAGGGGCGATGACAACTACCGCGACCGAGGTTGTCGGCCGGAGGCCACCTGCATGCGAGACGGATGGTCGGCCCAGAATGACCGGACCACGAGCCGGATGTAGCCGGGAATTGCTCACCCTGGCGCTGCCGCTGGTCGTCAGCCAGAGCTTCATGACCGTCCAGGTCTTCGTTGACACCTTCCTGCTGGCCCATCACGATCCGCTCGAGATGGCGGCATCGTATCCGGCGGTCATGTGGTTCTGGGTTCCCTTCGGACTGCTCCAGGTGACGGCGG
>JBMFUH010000924.1:0-3138 GCA_049966735.1 Isosphaeraceae bacterium | reverse complement strand
AATGAACCAATTCATGATTCCAGATCCGGAGGCGAAATGCAACACGAAAATGAAAAACGCTTAAGAAGCCGGGCGGCGGAAGAGTGTTCAAAGGACACAGGCCGCTGGGTTGCTCTGGACATCATCGGATCGCATCCCAAGATCCCGTGATCATGGACGAATACCACCCGGAGCCCGAAGCGGACGCCGGGCCGCGAAAGACGGAAAGAGCGGCGCCGGCCGGGGAGTCTCGCCACGTGGTGGCCCGGATCGGCAAGCGGGAGATGTCTGAACAGCGGCACTCACCGAAGCACGTTCTGGAAACGAGCAGACACATGTCGTTACCTTCATCCACGACGGTTCCACACTCGATCCCCCGCCGGCACGACCTGGATGCCGTCCGGGCCTTCGCCATGCTCCTGGGCATTGCGTTGCATGCGGGTTTGTCGTTCGCCACGATTCCCTGGATCGTCCAGGACGCAAGGCCAACGACGTCCGCGGCAGACGAAACCGGCTCCCTTGGGCCTGGAAACCACCTGAATCCGGCTGCCTGCTCCCTTTCCTCTCCGCTCACGTTAGAATACCGGACGCGGAAACCTGTTCCGGCCGGCGTCTGGGCGCTCTTGAGGGCGCCCCTCTTGCCTCATCATGCGAGGGCCCTCTTCCATGAAGTTCTCCCGAGTCCTGCTCATCACGATCCTCTTTATGGGCATCGTCACGATCTCCCCTGCCCTCGCGCTGGCGGCCGACGGGGCCACGACGATTTATCGCGATGAATTCGGCATTCCTCATATCTTCGCGCCGACCATCGAGGACGCCGCGTTCGCCTCGGGCTATGCCCAGGCCGAGGACCGCCTGGAAGAGTTGCTCAAGAACTATCGCCGAGCCAACGGCACGATGGCCGAGGTCTTCGGCCCTGGCCTGTTTCAGGAAGACCTCCGCCAGCGCGTGATGCGGCACGCCGAGATCAGCCAGAAGCGCTACGGCGAGGTCAGTCCCAAGGTGCGGGGGATCATCGCGGCCTACCAGAACGGCATTCGCCAGTTCATGAAGGAACATCCCAAGGAGGTGCCGGCCTGGGCGCGGGAGATCCATCCCTGGGACGTCGTCGCGCTGGGACGGCACATCATCTGGAACTGGCCCATGGGCGAGGCGGCCGGCGACCTCGAGCACGCGGGGCTGAAGTTCGGAGATCTCGGCTACCATGGCTCCAACGAGATGCTCATCGGCCCCGGCCGAACCGCCTTGCACGTCCCGATCGCCATCGTCGACCCCCACGTCCACTGGTACGACGCCATTCGCTTCTACGAGCTGCGCGTTTACACGCCGGAATACAACGCGTCGGGCGTCACCATCCTGGGCTTTCCCCTGCCGTCCCTCGGCCACAGCCGGTATTGCTCGGTGGCCATGACCACCGGCGGTCCCGACACGTCCGATATCTTCGAGGAAGAGATCAACCCGGCCAATCCGAAGCAGTATCGCTATGACGGCGGCTGGCGTGATTTCCAGGCGCGGGAGATCACGATCGCGGTCAAGAACAAGGACAAGCTCGAACACCGGCGCGTCACGATCGTCTCCTCGCACCACGGGCCGATCGTGGCCCGGAAGGATGGCAAGGCCTACGCCATGGCCCTCCCTTACGAGAACGAGGTCGGGCTCACCGATCAGTTTTATCAAATGTTCACAGCGCGGAATCTCGCGGAAATGAAGCAGGCGCTCGCGCATCTTCAGTTGATGTCCCAGAACATCATGGTGGCCACTGTGCAGGGAGATATCTACTACCTTCGCAACGGCCGCGTGCCGATCCGTCCCGCGGGAATCGATCCCGGCCGGCCGATCCGCGGCAATTCGTCGGCCAGCGAGTGGAAGGGCATTCATCCGCTCGCCGATCTGCTTCAGATCGAGAACCCGCCCTGCGGCTGGATGCAGAACTGCAACTGCTCGCCCGCGGCGATGATGAACCGCGACCAGCCGGACCGGAGCCGGTTCGCCGATCATCTTTATCTCTACAACGAGTCGCCCTCGCCCAATTCGCACCAGCGCGCCGAGATGGTGACCGACCTGCTCGAGGGGGCCCCGCGCGTGACGGTCGAGCAGGCCATCGAGATCGCCTTCTGCACCCAGGTCTGGCACGCCGAGCGCTGGCAGGCGCGGATCGAAGAAGCCTGGAAGCACGCCGCAACGGAAGACAAGGTGGCAGACGCCGGCCGCCTCTTCGAGCAGGTTCGCTCGTGGAACCGTCGCTCCGATCCCGAGTCCCGGGGCGCCCTGGCCTACTACGCCTTCAAGAAAGCGCTCGGCGGTGAGGCGGCCAAAGAGACCGAACCCCCCGCGCGGCTGACCGACGCGCGGATTCTCCAGGCGCTTCGCGAAGGCGCCGCGGGGCTGAAGTCTCGTTTTGGCGAGGTCGAGGTTCCCTTCGGCCGCTATTTCCGGGTCGGCCGTCGGGGCGGCGACCGGACGTGGCCGGTCGGCGGCGGCAGCTTGCACGACGAGGGCATGGCGACGCCGCGGGCGATCAGCTTCGCCCCCTCGAAAGACGGCAAGGAGCAAGTTGGCCATACCGGCCAGTCGTCGACCCAGATCGTCATCATGACCGATCCTCCCGAATCGTACGCGGTCATCCCGCTGGGCGAGAGCGACCACAAGTCAAGCGGCCACTTCGACGACCAGGCCCAGAAGCTCTTCAGCCGGGGCAAGGCCCTGCGCACCTACTTCCTTCGCCCCGACGAGCTGATGAAGCATGTCACGTCGAAGAAGGTGTTGAAGCCAGGAAAGCCGGATTGATTGGGCAACACAGACGCGGGCCGGCCAGCTCATCCTGGGGCGACAGGCAGACGCCCCTTTGTCTGGATGATGGTGGAGGCACGCGTCGGCCTGTTCTAGACTCCGTGAAAGAGATAATACCGAGGAAATTCACTGGACCTGGAAGAGTGATGTCTACGCGGAGGGCCCGGCCTCATGAGCACACTCGATCGTCTTGAGCCATTGTGAAGGGGGCTTTCGGAGGAGCGGACCCAACAATTGATCGATTTCGCGCGATTTTTCGCATTGGAGCAGGATCGACAAGAGTGGCCGCGGTTCGGGAAAGAGCGGCTCGCGCAGGCTTAGAAACTATCCGAGAACGCCGTTTCGGCGTCCCGATTCCCTGGAAAAACA
>JBMFUH010000923.1:0-3142 GCA_049966735.1 Isosphaeraceae bacterium | reverse complement strand
GGATCTCGAGCGCGGCGGCCACGATGGCCGTGTGGCTGGCCTGGCCGCCCGCCTCGGTGGCAAAGCCCAGGATGCTCTTGGGATCGAGTCCGGCCGCCTCGCTGGGTGAGAGATCCTGGGCCAGGATCAGTACGGGAGTCGACAGTCCCTCCGGAACCGAACTGGCGCGCCTGCCAATCAACTGGCTGAGGATCCGAGCCTCGATATCGCGCACATCCGCGGCGCGCGCCGCGAGGTAGGAATCGCTGAGCTGCTCGAGCCGAGCTGCATGGGCTTCGAGAACCTCGACCACGGCGTGTTCGGCCGAGATCTGCTCCTGCTTGATCCGCCACCCCGCATCCGCGCGGAGGGTGGGATCGGCGATCATTCGCGCGTGCGCCGACAAGATGTCGGCGTACTGCGGACCCAGACGGTCCCTGGCGTCCAGACCGGCGACCTCGGCCTCGTGGCCGGCAGCCTCCAGACCGCGATCGAGTCGGCCCACTTCCGCGGCGACCGCGGTGGGGTCGATCTTGCGGGGAGGAAGTCGAAATCCCCGGCGGTCGACCACCACGACCGGCCCGATCGCGATCCCGGGACTGACGGCCAGCCCGCGCAGAACCTTCATGGAAGGCGAGGCTGACAGGGATCGGTCGGTCGAGTTCGGAATGGCCGATGGCGGCATGCCGACGTTCCTGTGCTTCACGCGAACCTGGACCGTCCAATCAGGGTCGTTGCGCCCTGAGCCTGGCCCCGATTTGCCTTCTCGGGCGAACTGGGGGCTGGCCGCTTCATCCCGCGGGTTCATCCTGGGGGATCCGTGTTGAGAGGGCCCTGGGTCGAGTCTTCGTTCTCGTGGAATCGAGCTGAAACCAACTTGGCCAGCGCCTCGACGGCTTCCAGGGCGTCCGGCCCACGCGCCTCGAGCTCCAGTCGCGTGCCCCGCGCGGCGGCCAGGGAAGTCAGGTCGAGAATGCTCTTGCCGTTGAACTGATTACCATTGTAATGGACCCGGATGTCGGCCTTGAAGTGCAGCGCGAGCCTGACGAACTTGTTGGCGGGACGCAAGTGAAGACCAAGGCCATTGGTGATTTCAACCTGGCGGCGGGCAACAGTCGTCTCGTGGCTCATCAGCGGCTCGATCGACCTGGGCCGGGGACAAGCGACCGGCGGTCGGACCAGAATTTCTGGGCAGCCATCCGGCGGTTGTGGACCTTTGCTGGGTTTCCGCGGAACCTCTCTGCCCTGGGGCAAATAGCCGGTCCCGGAAAGCGGACCCGTGGAGATCAACGGTTTTTCGTCCGGCAGGGAACAGCTCGCCCGATCACCGTGGAAGGGACGATCCACGGTCAGATCGACCCGGGGCATTTCCCTCGGAACGGCCTGAACCCCCGCCACGCCGGCAGGCGCAGGGGGGCGACAGGAGAATCTCTTGCTAAAGTGTGTTTTGATCGGCGTCATCGAGCACCTGGACCACCTGCTCCCGGTCTCGGGCCTGACGCAGGAAGCTCACAAAGCGCTCGTCCTTAAGGTGTCTTGAAATATTCTCCAGAGCTCTGAGGTGATCGCCCGGCTGGTTTTGCGGAGAGACCAGCAGGAAGAAAATGTTCACCGGATCGCCGTCGAGGGCGGCAAAATCCACCCCCCGGCGCGACAGTGCCACCGTGCCCACCAGTCGCGTGAGCGCCTCGCATCGGGTGTGCGGGACCGCGACGCCCATGCCAATACCAGTCGAACCCAGCCCCTCGCGGTCCAGGATCAACCGGATAACCTTCTCCACGTCGCCGTCGGCAAGCTGGCCGGCCCGGTGCAGGCTGCCGACCATCTCCCGAATCGCCTCTTCCTTACCGGTTGCCTGCAAATCAACAATGATCGATTCACGAATCACGAAATCCGAAAGCTTCATCCGCCCCTCCATCATCGGGCCGCCAGGCCTTTCACCTGGATCCAGCTCCGAAATCGCGACGCTCAGGCGGAATTCTGCGCCGGAAGGACGGCGGACAACCAACCCGCGGCGTTACCTGTCGTGGCGACTGCTGGGAAATGTCTGACTCAGGACCTTTGCCGGAACGGACCTCTCTGAGCTCCACTCATGTCGACTCGGGAGGCGAAGACTCGGGCTCAGCCAGTAGTGGTGAGCCTCCTCCCTGAGACACATCTCCCTTGTGGTTCTGGACCTTCTCCTTGTAACGCCGGAGCTGGTTCTCGATCTTGTGCACGCACAGGTCCATCGCGGATTCGGGGGTGGGAGCGACCTCGCGGGCGACAAAATCATGTTTGTGCTCGGCGGAAACCCGGATCTCCACCTCCCAGGTCTGCTTGCTCTGATCGACCGCAACCTCGATCGCCATTAATCGACCGAAATATTTGCGCAGCTTCTCAGCCTTGTCACGCAGATAAAGCTGTTCCTCCGAAGTCATTTCGCCGTGGCGAGTCGAGATTTCTACTTGCACTCATCTGCTCCTGGCTAGACTTTCCGTCAACCTCGCCCCTGGCGAGTGATGGCGATATCAAAACTTAACCCCTTTTGGTGCAGTTGGTCAAGACGACACCGCCGCAAAGCTCCCCGTTCAAGCAAAAATCGGGCCGGTTGGGCGGCGAGCGCGGGTCGGGACGATCCTCGGGCTTCCCGGTCGCGTATGGTCGCAACCTCGACGCAAGCCGAATGCCCGCACTCACAATCGCCCGGTGTGGCTTTGTTTGGCGTTCCCGGCGAGGAGCCTGGCGACATGTGGAAACAACACCAGGATCCCCGGGATGGCTGGCAGTTCTCGACGCTGGCGGCCGCGTTGCCGGTCCTGGTGCTTCTGGGTCTGCTGGGCTGACTGGGCGTGGCCCTGACAGGCTCGGGCCCCTCGGGCAACGTCCTCTTCGGCAATCTCCGAGAAGATCACCGCGACCAAGCTCCAGCTTGACCCCGTCCTCATAGCCCCGGCCAGCTCGACCGGAAAAAACACCTGGAAACCGAAAAAAGGTAAGCGCTCGCCAGTTGGTGCGCCGGGACGGGGGCGTGATAGCCTTCCTGACGGGACGGGACCGCCTCGGCTGGCCAGTGGCCGCGCACCAACTGGCGAGCGCTTACGGATTTTCTTTCCGGCGCGTTCCGAAAGCGGTTTACCATTGAGTTGCATACGGGCGCGGTACGATTTCCTTCTCCCGTGGG
>JBMFUH010000922.1:0-3157 GCA_049966735.1 Isosphaeraceae bacterium | reverse complement strand
CCGCTTTCGACCCCAAGGATGAATCGCCCTTGATCGACGGCGTGAAGTACCTGCACAGGCTGGAACTCTGGCGCTCGTCCCGATCCCTCACCCGGGAAGATCTGAAGCTGGCCCCGCGCAGCCTGGCGGCCGACCGCGGCCCCGACTTCGACCGCATCCCCGACGCCCCCCCGGCCGAGCCGTGATTTGGTGCTTTGTGTTCGGTGTTTGGTGTTTGGCCGGTCAGCGAAACACAAAACACAAGACGGAGGCGGAGCAAGCCCACGCATCAACTTCCGAGTCCTTCGATTTCCCTGGCCGCCAGCCGGAGACCGCCGGAGCGCAGAATCTCCCGGGCCCGGCACAACACATCAAGATGTACCTGGCGGAATGGAACTCCTGAACCCACTTCCGGAGGGTGCGGCAAAAGCGCCTTGACGATCGCATCGATCAGCAAATCGAGCCCCTGGCCTGTCTCGGCGGAGATGCTCAATACCTCAGCGCCCGCGTGGAACGGAATGAACTCCGTTCTACCCTTTTCAAGGACGGGATCGCTCAGCGACCAGGCCGGCGGCAGGTCACTCTTGCTGGCGACCAGCAAGGCCGCGCTCGGCCGAGCGATCGGTTCCAGGTCCTCGTCCCGGAGCGGCTCCGAATGGTCCAACACCTTGAGAACCAGGTCGGCCGCCTCGGCCTGCCGCCGTGCTCGATCGATGCCCGAGCGCTCGATCGGATCATCGGTGACACGCAGACCCGCAGTATCCACCAGTTCGACCGGCCAGCCATCAAGCGCCGTGGCGACGGTGACCACGTCGCGCGTGGTCCCCGGCGCGGAGTGCACGATCGCCCGCTGATACCCCGCCAGGGCGTTGAGCAGCCGGCTCTTGCCCACGTTCGGCCGCCCGGCGATCACCACGCGCCAGCCCTTGAGCAAGCGAAGACCGACCCGCCCGCGATCGATCAGACGATCAAGCTGTTCTGCTGAATTGGCATCTCCCTGTCGAATCATCTCGACCAGACGGGCAAGCTCACGATCGAGTGCGCCCCGGGCCTGTTCCAGGAGAATCTCCGCGGCGCGCAGAGTCGGCGCGCGGGCCAGATCGATGAGAGCCTGTGCCTGGATCGGCGAGCGCGTCTCGGCCTCGGCCCAGTCGGTCGGCTCGACCACCCTCGCTCCGGCTTCCCGCAATGCCTCGACCACCAGCCCGATCGCGACGGCCCCGCCATGGCACTGGATCTCGACGGAGGGTGGATGCACACCGGGGAGAACGACGGCGACAACCTCGTCGCCGAGCCCGCGCCCCATCCGTCCCAGCCGCGGCCGCCCGGCCGGGCTGCCGGCCAGCCCACTTCCCCGCGCCGGACGGAACGCCGCGTCCACCGTCTCAACCGCTGCGCGGCCCCAGACCCGGACCACCCCGATCGCCCCCCGGCTCGGGGGAGTCAGGATGGCCATCCGCGGCGGAATATCTCGCTGGTCAACAATCAAAAGTGGGTTCATCTTCAGCAGGGCTGGCTGTTGCTCGCGGTCGATCCGATCCGTATCATACCGCCGCGTCGATGCCGGAACGACACCGATCTGTCGAGAGGACCACGAGATGAGAGCCCGGCTGTTCCGCGCTTTGTCACTGCTTTTCACACTCCTTGTCGCTTCCTCGGCTCGCGCCGCCGTCGGCCAGGCCCAGCAGGGCGGATCGATTAGCGTCTCGCTCCTGCTCCTGCTCCTCTTGACCACCGCTTTGATCCTCCTAATTCATCTCCCGACCAGCCTTGAGGCGTTGGGCCGAGCAGCAAGCCAAGCGACATCCCGACATCTTTTGAGAGGGCAGGAAAACTAATCGCGGAGGAACGACAGCAAAGCTTTCTTTTCCGCGAGCAGACCGCAGCCCAGCTTGCTCGCCAGGACGAGAAGCTGGCGCGGATCATCGATCTCTTGACCGCCATCGAGCAAAACCAAAGGAAATCAGGAACAGACGCGGAATAAGCTGGCGATTCTCCCTCGCCGCTTGTCGTTCGCGTCGGGTTTGCTCCGCGCGGCTCAAGTCACGGCCAGGAATGACGTCGGCCTGCTGGGCTTGAGTTCCGCCGGGCCGGCGGGTAGCGTGTTCTGTTTGGACAGCACTTTCTCCAGCCGAGGACGACTTCATGGCCAGGCCCAGTGTTTACTTCGACATTAGTATCGACGGCAAGCCCGCCGGGCGCATCACCCTGGAACTCTTCGACGACGTGGTCCCGAAGACCGCCGAGAACTTCCGCGCACTCTGCACGCACGAGAAAGGCTTCGGCTTCAAGGGCTCTTCGTTCCACCGGATCATCCCCCAGTTCATGCTCCAGGGGGGCGACTTCACCAACCACAACGGGACCGGCGGCAAATCGATCTACGGGGCGAAGTTCGCCGACGAGAACTTCAAGCTCAAGCACGACCGGCCGTTCATCCTGTCGATGGCCAACGCCGGGCCGAACACCAACGGTTCCCAGTTCTTCATCACCACCGTGCCCACTCCCTGGCTGGACGGCAAGCACGTCGTCTTCGGCGAGGTGACCGAAGGGTCGGACCTGGTCACGAAGATCGAGGCTCTCGGCTCCCGCGGCGGCACCCCGTCGGCGAAGATCCTCATCTCCGACTGCGGCCAGCTCTGACAATCCCGGCGCGCCGGGTCCACTTCCCCGCGGAGTGACAAGGCTCAGCCACATCCCGGTCGCGGCAAAGGTGGGTGGCCGTTTTGACATTCTCCCGCCCCAGCGGGTACTGTGGTCGCCCTCAATAGATCGTCGGCTCCTCTGGAATACGGGGAGACGCGTCTGACCTCGCACGGCCACTTCAGTAACTGAAGACGGTACCGACAGCGAAAATGGGATGACCAGAGGAAACGCGAAGCGTACCTAATCCGTAGTTGGAGAATCCCGCGCTGTAGTTCGCATAGTAAGTAGAGAGATCGCTGTAATAAGTTGCGCCATAGGTGGTGTAGCCCGCGAAAAACGCGACATTGAAGGTGTAGGAGTCGAACAGTCCGTGAGCGACGTAATCGCCCAGCGTCTTGCTGTAGAGGTTGGAGTAGTTGGTGGCAAGCTCGTGGAAGTTGTTGCCGAAATAGGTATAGGGTGGCCTGCTCCCCGAGAATCGGTCCAGCCGAAATGGGAGTCCTCCGGTAGACTGAGTCGCGGAGGGGCCCATGAG
>JBMFUH010000921.1:0-3168 GCA_049966735.1 Isosphaeraceae bacterium | reverse complement strand
AAACGCGATCAAGGGGATGCATTGCGGCTCGATGACCTGAGCCGAGAACCTCTTGAGCGTCCAGCCCTTGCCAAACGGCCCCCAGGCTTCCAGGTGAGCGTTTTTCAGGCCCCACTTCGTGAGCGTTTGGCAAGTCCACTCGTTGGCCCGCTTGAGGTTGGGCGAACCCGTGACCCGGGGGCCGATGACGTCGGTGAGATAGCTCAGCGTGGTCATCAGTTGCGACCGCTTGAGCCCCTCGTCCTTGATCCGGTCGATGGGATCGGTGAGCGCCTTGGGAGCTGCCACCTTGGCCTCGGTCCTGGGAGCGGCTCCAGTGGCCGCCTTGCCGGGCGCGGGCTCCTGGGCCCGCAGCGAGAGAAGGGGAATCAGACTGCCGACAAGCACACAGGAAAGGAGTTTCGTCGAGCGAAAGTTCATGGATGCAGACTCCTCAGGAGGACGACGAGGCGCGGGTGGGAATCGGAATTCTCCGACGCGAGACGCCAGGCCAGAGAGAGACAGGCCACCAGCGGAAATCAACCGACCATCATACGAAACGGGCATGAAGGAATCACCAGGTTGCCCGAGATCTCCAGGCCGATGTGTTGAAGAGCGACAAATCGCCTTGGCCTGGCACGTCTCATCAGCGCGAGCATGCTCGTCACGCTGAGCAGAGGGGAATCCGGATCGGGCTTCACCGGGGGAGAAGCTCGCTCACAGCGAACTGCCCAAAGTGGCTGCCGTCGATGTCGATGGGGACCGATTCACCGGCACGGGCGCTGTAGACGACGACATCGTTGTATCGAGCCGCCTTGCCTCGGCCCGTGGGGTTCGTCCAGACCTCGACCACCGTGTCGGCTCCCCGAAGCCGAACGATCTGGTAGACGGGAATGCCGGCCGATGCGTACCGCCGCCACTTGGAACCACGATCGCGGTGATAGGTCGTGTCGGAAACCTCGGTCAGAAGAGCGACGTCTCGAGCACGAGGCAGGCGACTCGCAAACGTCGTTCTGCTACCCCGCGCAACAGCGAGATCGGGCTTGGGATTCCAGAAACGACTCATCAGGATCGGCTTCTCTTCGCGGATCGTCCATCGGTCTTGTGGCAACATTGTGCGCAGGGAGTCGTGAATCGTCTCGACCGCGAAAACATGAGGCGGCTGGTCAGTCAAAGGGAAAACCCTCCCCGCAACCAGTTCCACCTTCTGGTCACCGAAGATCCCCGAGGCCATCATGCGGTGGAATTGACGCACGTCGAAACGATAACTGCGGCGGGCGTCGGTCAAGAGGGTGGCGATCATGATAGGGAACCTCCGTTTCCAGGATAATCAACGACACCACGGAGGCAAAGACAGCGGGCAAGGTTCAAGGGTGCCCATGCCGGAGTCCGGATCGGGCTTCACTGGGGGAGAAGCTCGCTCACGGCGAACTGCCCGAAGTGGCTGCCGTCGATGTCGATGGGCACCGATTCACCGGCACGGGCGCTGTAGACGACGACATCGTTGTATCGAGCCGCCTTGCCTCGGCCCGTGGGGTTCGTCCAGACCTCGACCACCGTGTCGGCTCCCCGAAGCCGAACAATCTGGTAGACGGGAATGCCGGCCGATGCGTACCGCCGCCACTTGGGACCACGATCGCGGTGATAGGTCGTGTCCGAAACCTCGGTCAGAAGAACGACGTCTCGAGCACGAGGCAAGCACGTTGCGAAGGAATCGTCGGGACCGCGGAGCACGGTCAGGTCTGGCTTGGGAGCCCAGTGGCGACCGATCAGGATCGGCTTCTCTTCGCGGATCGTCCACAAAGCGGAGCTCAGCATCGAGTCGAGGGCCTTGCGAACACGTCCGACCGCGAAAACATGAGGCGGCTGGTCAGTCAAAGGGAAAACCCTCCCCGCAACCAGTTCCACCTTCTGGTCACCGAAGATCCCCGAGGCCATCATGCGGTGGAATTGACGCACGTCGAAACGGTAACTGCGGCGGGCGTCGGTCAAGAGGGTGGCGATCATGGTAGGGATCCTCCGTTTTCAGGATAATCAACGACACCACGGAGGCAAAGAGATCGCCCGAGGGTCACGACTGACGGGAATGTCTTGGCGAGAAGTTCTTTCGCTATCGTCGAACCGTCTCTTCCTCGTTATCACCGGCTTGCTCGCTGTAGACCAGACCCTCCCCGTTCCGGCTTGACGTCCCGGCCGCCAGGGTGACGCGGTGCCAGGCGCGCCAGGCCCGGTCCAGTTCGTGGACGTCGGCGAGGCCGTAGTGGATGCGGGTGGCGTCGTCCCAGCCAGACTTCAAGCCGTCGCGGACGAAGTGCAGGAAGCGGGGCCTGCCGCCGATCTCGATCAGGAACCGGGAGATCGAGTAGCCCTGGCCGTAAAACGACATCAGGTCCTTGGGATATTCCTCGACCCGAAACAGTTGAGCCAGCGAGATCTCCCCGTGCCTGGCCAGCAGGTCGAGTGCGATCTGGTCGTGCCGTCGCCGTTCGCGTTCATCCTCGCTCAGGAGCGAGGCGCCTTCGTCGGCCCAGCGCGGCATGGGGCCGCCGAAGTAGGCGGCGAAGACTGTGTGGGTGATCTCGTGGGGCAGCGCCGAGGCGAGGATCCGGTCGATCCGCCCCTCGACGACCATGCTCTGATCGGTCACGCGGCCGTGGTTGAACCCGAACGAGGTCAGGCCGCCGGCTTCTCCTCGGGTCAGCTTCACCCGGATCGGGCAGGGCGAGGGCCAGGGTGGAAGTTCCTTGCCCAGCCATGCCTTGGCAATCTTGACCCGGTAGGTTTCGGCGTGCTCGGCGACCGCCCTAGCGATGGTCTGGGTGGAAGCCTCGACCACGAAGTTCGTCGAGCGCGCCGATGCCCCGCAAAAGAGAGGCAGGCCGCTCAGGACGATGATCACGATGCCGCCGAGCCCACGCGCAGACCGATCCCCACGAGCTTCCATGCGTCACGCTCCTCCATGAGCCTTTTTGCGGAGTCGACGAGTTTCCTTGTTCCCGGCCGACGCGGCCTTTTCCCCGCGACCCCAGGCTGACGAGCCCGGTTCCATCGATTCCAGGTCAGCTCGGCTCGTGAGTGGAAACTAACAGATTCGAGCCAACGTGTCGCCCCTGTTTTTCCTCCGCTCCACCGGTGGGGTGTAAGACGCGGTTCGCGCCGGCCGAGGCTGGTGGTAGCATGTCAAGCCGA
>JBMFUH010000920.1:0-3169 GCA_049966735.1 Isosphaeraceae bacterium | reverse complement strand
CCATCTTCCTCCAGCACGCGCGGGACGGGCTAACCTTCGCCGAGATCGGCAAGAGCCTCGGCCTGACCGAGGGTCAGGCCAGGGCGCGGTACGACCGCGCGCTCCACGGCACGCAGAGACGCCTTGGTGTCAAATCCATGCATGTGTGCACGGTGGGGGGGGGTAAGTCCGTGGCCCCGTCCCGGACCAAACGAGCGCGAAAGTAGAAGTAAGCGTGCGAATCATACCCACGGCACGTCTTCGGGCGATTTTTTGAAAATTTTTATGGCCTTTACCCACAAGGGCTTGCGCGGGCCGGGGTGGCACGATGCGTCAGCAGGGGAATTCCGCGATGCCGCACCTAATTGCTTGTGGCTTGGAGGTTAACGTCAAAGAAGTCAGAGAACTTTGCTAGCGGGCGGCGCGTGCGCTCGTGCGATTACCCTATGGTGGTATCTTGAATTCCGGGCCACGAGCTTCCTCAACTGACGAGCGGCCCGGCCAGAGGACTGTCCGGCCAAGGTGCCGGCCTACGAGTGACCACACCAGCGAACCTGTTGCTTCCGAGGTCAAGATGACAACTTCGGTTGAGCCCGCTTGCTCCTCGTCGCGAGTATGTCGGCTTCTTTCGCGAATCATGAACACCGCAGGGCGGCAAGGTTATGCCTGGTGGAGTGCTTTGGCCTTCGTTCTCCTGGCCGCGGCGCTTTTGAAGACCCACGAGGTGGCGACCAGACCGGTCATGAGCGAGAACCTCCTCCACTCCCGTCCGATAGTGTTGGGAACCATCTGGCTGGAGCTGCTCCTGGCCGGCTGGATGCTCTCGGGGTTGCACCGCCAAGCCACCCGCTGGATGGTCGTTGGTTGTTTCGGCGCCTTGGCGGTCGTGGCCCTCGCGCTGGCGATCAGTGGAGCGGAGTCATGTGGCTGTTTCGGGCGTGCCCACATCAGCCCTTGGTACATGTGCGGCTTCGACTCCGTGGCGCTGCTCGGTGTCCTGTTCATTCCCGGGTCTGGGGCACCGTCCCTTACGGTATCGCAAGCTCCACGACGGTTTGGCGTCGCGCTGGTTCTGGCGCTCGTGGTTGGCTCGATCTCGACGGCGTTCATCGTGCGCTCCGGTGCCAGGGCGCTTGGAGGCCTCAGGAGCAACAGCGCCGTTGCCGGCCGGCCCATTTCCCCGAACGATCCGGCGGACCAGTGCTGGCTTACGGGCGCTCGCATGATCCTCGCCGATCTGGGCCTTGATCCGAACGGCCTTGGTTCCTTGAAGGCGGGCGATGTGAACGGCGTCATCAAGGCGATCGACGAAATGCGGCAGAGCGACGGGCAGACTGCCTGGGAGGTTCCGTTGACGGAGCTCTTGAGGCTCGATAGCAAGACTGGCGGCGCGGTGGGGGCTGTTGCCGATACCGATGGGCACCTTTACATCGTGTTGCGGCGCATCAAGTCTGGGCCGCACGTGCTGCGCCAGATGATGCACGGCTCTTCCGGCCCGGAGCTGGTCCCGGAAGCCAGCCTCTCGCCTCCGCGGTTCACAAGGGCCTGGGCGTTCGCGAGCAACGGGAAGTCCGTGGGCGTCCCGCTCAAGGTTGGACGTGGAGAACTGACCGTGAGCGAGTGTTACCATAACTTTGGGGAAGTTCCGTCGCACGGCACGATCACGCATGAGTTCAAGCTCTCCAATTCGGGGAATGTGCCCATCGCCTTTGATAAGCCGCGGACATCGTGCACCTGCACGACGACGTCTTCCGAGAAGAGGACGATCCTGGCGCCGGGCGAAAGGAAAACGCTGGGGGTGAGCCTGCTGCTCCGCAATGCTCCCTCTTGCCAGCAAAACGTGGTCCTGAGGCTGGAAGACCCGCAAGGCAAGGCCGATCGGGAGCTGGTACTCTCGCTCCTGGGCAATCAGGGGACCTTCCGCTCCTCATCACCGGAGATGGTGGACTTCCAAAGGGTACTGCCGGGGCGCAGTTACACGCGAAGCCTCCTCGTCGAGGAGTCGGACGTCGACCATTTCGACATCAAGGCCGTCGAGGTTGGCAAGCTCCCAATTCGCTGGACCAAGACCACGGAGCCAAATGCCCGGGGAAATCGCGTGCACACGATCCGCCTGGAGCTCAACCCAGGTTACGACCTGACCCCGGGTATCCATACGGGTGAGGTCGTCCTGATCCCGGATGCTAGGGGCCCCGAAATCCCGGTTCCATTCCTCTTCGAGGTTGCTACCTGGGTGCAGGCCTCGCCGCGGGTGATCAACCTGGGTGAGATCGGGATCGGGGAAACGCGGTCGGAGACAGTTCGTGTGAGCACGGCGGACGGTCGACCGATTCAGCTCGAGCCGGTGTCCGTTCCCCTGGAGACCACGGTTCGTGTGGAGACCGATGAGGAGAGCCCGTCCGTGTTATTACACGTGTCTTTTTCGCCGCGCAAGAAAGGCTTGTGGGCCAGCCGAATCAAGGCGACGGCGCGGTCGGACGGACGAGCATCGATGGTCGAAATTCAGTGTATGGGGATCGGCAACTAACGGTGATCTTTCGGCGTCCGACACAGGGTCGTGGAGCAGGTTCGATTTGTTTGTGCTGAATCTGTGCCTTGCAACGTGAGGGTCGCCGGTGCGCCAGGGCCTGTCAACTCCCCGCGAGTGCGTCGGGCGGCCGGGTCATTCTTTCCAACCAAAGGAGGCATGTGATGTTGAGGCACTTTCGTTTGTTCGCTTTCGGACTAGTTTTCCTCGGGCTGGCGGGACTCTGCGGAGTGTTTCTGATCGCCAGGCCGGCCTGGGCGCAGTGCAACAACCTGGGATGTAACTCGACCCCCGCAGGCACGTGCGATCAAAGCCAGAGCGGTTCCTGTCCGTGGTGTGTTCCGGCAGTGGGTGGGCCGGGTTGCACGGGCCAGGGCCTCTCGACAATTGGCAGTGGCAATAGCTGGTACGGCTCTGTCCCACAGCAGGGGTCTAACGCCACGTTTGAGCCCGTGGTTTGTCTGAAGGCGGCGAACTGCACTTGGGTCAAGAACGAGACGGGCTTTTGCTACTACATTTGCTTGGCAGGCACAGACACGTGCCAGGACTGCCAGCTGGGCTCGTGGAGTGACTACACGTACGTCCAGGACTGTAACTGCCAAGCATGCAACGGCGGGAACCCGTGAGTTGAGTCGTCGCATCGGGAGGAAAGCCGTGTTGACT
>JBMFUH010000919.1:0-3173 GCA_049966735.1 Isosphaeraceae bacterium | reverse complement strand
GCCGGTCTGGGACAGCTCTGGCTTCGGCGGTCGGCCGATGGTGGGCAATCCGCAAGCGGGCCTCTTCTATCCGCCGGTCTGGGTCGCCTGGTGTTCTCCTTGTCCGTCCACGCTGGGCTGGCTGACCGTGGTCCACCTGCTCTGGGCAGGAGTGGGCACGTATCTCCTGGCGCGCAGCCAGGGGCTCTCGCGGTGGCCGGCCACGGTGGCCGCGGGCATTTACCAGGCCTCGCCTTACTTGCTCGCCCAGACGTTCGAGGGTCATTACCCACATGTCTGGGCGGCATCCTGGTTCCCCTGGGCGTTCTGGGCTCAGGCCGAGCATCGTGCCGGCCGGGTGCGCGGCCTCTTCGCCTTGCCTCCGATCCTGGCTTTGGCTTCCCTGACGGGACATCCGCAAGAATGGCTCCTCCTGGTGCTCGCCCTGTCGGTCTGGGTCGTGGCCGACGCCGTTCGCCCCCTGCTTCCTGGCCACGGCACCCGGCGCAACGCGTCGGCGATCGCCCTTCACTGGGTCGTTGTGCTGGGAGTTGCCTTGAGCCTGGCAGCCATCGAGCTGATCCCCACGGAATCCGTTCTTCCCTGGGTCTTGAAACCTGCTTATCCGGAGACCGGCGCCGTTCCGAGGAACTATCAACTTCACCTGGTGAACCTGCTGCAACTCCTTTCGCCGGGCGCGCTGGGAGGGCCGGCAGATTACGACGGCATCGACAATTACTGGGAATCGGTCCTCTCATTCGGCCTGATCCCCCTCGTACTGGCGGCCGTGGCGCGCGCGGGCTCGTCGGAGCGGCCGCGCGTCCGGGGCTGGGCGGTCCTGGCCTTGCTTTCGATCTGGTTCGCCGCGGGACGGCAACTCGGCCTCTTCCATGTGCTCTACCGCTTGTTGCCCGGGCTGAGCTGGTTTCGCGTCCCAGCACGGTCGCTGTTTCTCAGCTCGCTGGGCATGGCGATCCTGGGCGGATTCGGCCTGGAGCATCTCCGCGGTAGACTGGTCGCCGCCTGCGAGTGGCGGCGCTTCGCCTTCCGCCTGATGCGCGGGGCTGTCGTTGTTCTATGCATCCTCTTGATGATCAGGCAGGCGGCGGTGCTGGTCGAGCCGAGCATGAGGGCCGGGACGGGGTTGCTCCAAAGCTGCCACAATGGGGGATGCCTGGCTCGAGTGTCGAGACCCCCGCGTCTTGACCCGTTCGATGGCGTGTGCCGGGCTGGACGGGGTGTGAGCAGGATTCTGAGCGACCTTCCTTTCCAGCTCGCCGTCACGTCGATCGGCATTCTGACGGCTTCGGGATGCCTTTGCTCGAGAAAACGCAGCCGACGGAGAGTCGCCGATCTGCTCGGACTGCTGGCGCTGGGCGAGCTGTGCTGGTACGGCCTTGCCTTGCTTCAGGTCGCGCCGGCCAGCACCTTCTTCCGGCCCGATCCGATCAGCCAGAACCTCCTCGCGCGGCAGGCAACGACTGCGGGGGACGTGCCCCCGCGAATCCGGGCCAGGGACAATTTCTACCTGGACCTTCAGGCGGTGGACTCCGGCATTGAAAAGACGAACATCAACGACGTCTTCCAGCTCGAACATGCCGAGGCCCTCTACAGGTCGCTCTACGCGGTCGCGGCGACGAGGCCCGAGCGCCCGGAAACTCCGATGTCAAGCGCCGTCGACGAGTACTGGCGGCAGGTTCGCCAGGGGATCTTCGACCGGATGGCCGTGACCGCTGTCGTCTCGGACCGTTTCGAACGCGAGATTCCCTGGCCGGTCGCGACGATCGGGACGGTGGACGACCAACCTTATGGAATCCGTCCCTATGGAATCCAGCGCAACCCGACCGCCCTGCCTCGCGCCTACGTGGTTCCCCACGCCCTTGTCGTCGCCGATGATCCCGCGAGCATCCTCTCTCTCTTTCGATCCAGCGACCCTCATACCGAGGTCGTGATGACGGAGGGTCCTCTGGCCGGCCTGCCGGCAGACGCTCGCCAGCCGTTCACACCCGCGCGCTGGCTCTCGCTGGACCCTGACCGGCCAGTCCTCGAGGTCGCCACGAGGGCCCCCGGCCTGCTGGTCATCGCCGACACCTGGATGCCCGGCTGGTCGGCCAGCGTCGACGGCCGACCCGCGAGGATCTTCCGGGGCAACATCGCCCAGCGCGTCATTCCCCTCGTCAACCCCGGAGATCACCGGATCGAACTGGCCTATCACCCTCCCGGTCTCGCGCTGGGTTGTGCCATCTCGGCCAGCGCTGGTGTCGCCTGGATCGCGTTCGGCTTTGTCCTCATTCGACGACGACGGCGCATTTTGCCGCGTGCTTTTTTGGGAGATCAAAATCAAGATTTTGGAATTGTCCAGCCAAAGGCAGGTGGACTGGAGCGTCAGCGCGCGCGAGCGGTCGCGATCTGTTCCAGGGCGTCCGCCTGATCCCTCGGCGAGTTGATCGAGTTGACCGCCTCCAGTGCTCCGTCGACGTCGCCGGCCGCCGCCCGGTCGGACGCGATTCGCTTCAGGGCGTCGTGTTGTTTCCCCGCGTCGTTGATTTTGTTTTGTTGCGCTCTTGACCGAGTCGCTGTTGGAGCGTGAACTCCGCCGCGCCATGGACCGCGAGGCGATCGCCAGTCTGCCGTTGTATCCCGAGGGTCGCAAATGTCGTCGTCCCACGGCACGCCGGGTGATCGACCTGTTCGAGGACGTGCAACGTCACTCGCTGCGAGTGGGCCAGCGACCGCCGGTCGTCTTCATGACCGAGCTGAGCCAGCTCCAACGCCGCATCCTGCAGCTCCTGGGCATGAGAGGCGTCTATGACTCTTTGGGCACGACTCCCGTGTTGCTCAGTGGGACGCGGCATGGGGATGGCCAGTCCCGTTCCAAGGCATGAGTTGCGGCAGCGTCATTGTGGCGTCGGTGTCGTTTTGGGTTTTGGGAAATGGAGGCTTCGGGGTGCGTGGTAACCGAAACTGTCACGGTCCGTGGGCTGGGCAAACCAGGTCTCCTCCCGGGGTCAGCGCGAGATCGATCACGGGCATGACCTGCGGCGGTTGACGGGATGGCGGCCGCAGACCACACATGGTGCGAATTGGGCCGTCCCCGCCGAGCCGGCCTGCAAGCGCCGCTCCCGTCCTCGCCCCCCTCACATCTTGCCCCCCACGGAAATTCGGAGAAATTACCCGGCGGATGTGCGGAATGT
>JBMFUH010000918.1:0-3176 GCA_049966735.1 Isosphaeraceae bacterium | reverse complement strand
GAATAAAAAAGAATCGGAAGCCGAGGAGCTTGTGCGATGGAAGTGATCCTGGAATACTGCGCTGTTTGAAACTATGAACCACGAGCCGTCAGTTTGACGGCCAAGTTGCTGCCCCGATACAAGCGAGCGATCAGCCGTTACGTCATGATTCCCTCGACGGGAGGGTGCTTCGAGTTGACAGTCAATGGGAAACGGCTGTACTCGAAGCTCGATACCGGGTCGTTCCCGGATGAAGACGAGCTGATCGCCGCAGTCGGCAAGGCCCTGGGGGTTTGACCCCGGGGCCGCGAAACCTCAGGCGGTGTGAATGTCCGGACGAATGAAGCGGCTCACCGACTACGCCAACTGCGCCGGGTGAGCCGGCAAGATCTCCCCTATGGGGATCGCGCAGGTCTTGCGCGAGCACGCACTTCTGCCAACCGACCCTAACGTCCTGGTCGCCACCGAGACATTGGACGATGCGGGCGTCTATCGCCTGTCGGAAAACCTGGCGCTCGTCCAGACGCTCGACTTCTTTCCCCCGCTCGTGGATGATCCCTACGCTTTCGGCCAGATCGCCGCGGCCAATGCGCTCTCGGACGTTTACGCGATGAACGGTCGCCCGATCACGGCGCTGAACATCGCCGCGTTTCCGGACGATGACCTGCCGCTGGACATCCTGGCCGAGATCGCTCGCGGGGCTGCCGAGCGCGTGCGAGCCGCCGGCGCAGTGACCCTGGGCGGACACACGGTGCGCGACAAGGAGATCAAGTTCGGCCTGAGCGTGACCGGTCTGGTCGAACCCGGCGAGATGCTCACCAACGCCGGGGCGAAGGCAGGCGACATCCTGGTTCTCACCAAGCCCCTGGGAACCGGCTTCGTGACCACGGCGGCCAAGCGCGAGGAGTGCCCGCCCGCCGTTCTCGAGCGGACCATCGCGCAGATGGTCGAGCTCAACGCGATCGGCCGCGACGCCCTCCGAGCCGCGGGGGGCGCCTCGGCCCTGACCGACGTGACCGGCTATGGCCTGGCCGGTCATGCCCTGGAGATGGCCGAAGGGGCACGACTCACCCTGGAAATCGACGTGGCCGCGCTCCCCCTGATCGAAGGCGCCCTGCCGCTGGCCATCCCGCGCTACCACACCCGCGGCAGCAAGAGCAATCGTGAATTCGTCCAGGAGCGTCTCCAGATCGAGCCCAACGTGGACCCGCTCCGTGCCGAGTTCCTTTTCGACCCCCAGACCTCCGGCGGGCTCCTGATTACCATCGCGCCCGACCGCGCCCCGCTGCTCGTCCAACAGCTCAAGAATCGAGGCGCCGCGGCTGCCGCGGTGATCGGCCGAGTGATCGAGCGGGCCGGGGAGATCGCGATTCGCATTGTCTCGAAGTTGACGCCCTAGCTCCTTGCAGGATCTTATTGCCGCACCTGGATCGCCCTGAAAACGAGACTCTTGTCAACGCACCCAAAGCCGAACATCATCCCATGAAGCGCAATCTGCCGGGTATTGCCGCAACGGTCGCTCTCGTCCTCACTCTCGCGGTCCTCGCAACGACGAGGGGAGTCTCCACACAAGCTATTTCGACCACGAACAGCGGTCCAACCGCTGACGCAGCCCCAGAATCCGACAGCGACGGTCCGCGGACGTCCCTGCTCGGCGCGGCTCGGGAGCTGCTCGCCCGGGGAAAGACCACCGAGGCGAGAGGTGTTCTGGAAAAAGTGCTTGCACGGGGCGAGGATGTTGAGATCCTGGTCCTTCTGGGCACCGTTCTCGAGCGAGAAGGCGCGGTCGACGAGGCCAGGAAGCGATTTCAACGGGTACTGGAACTCGACCCCGAGAACTCGGCGGCACTCCTGGAACTGGGGCGGTTCGCCCTCTCCGCCAGGCGGCTGGACGAAGCGATCGAGCTGCTCGAGCGCGCCGTCGCGGTCTCGCCAGACTCGCTCGATCCCGTCTATGAGCTGGGCTGGGCCTATCGGCTCAAGGGAGAGGATGCGAAGGCAAGGCAGCTTGAGAATCGTGCCCGAGAGCTTCGCCTGGTGACGCCACCGCGGGCCGGCATGGGTGAGTCGTAGTGATCGGAGTGATTTTGCCCGAGGATTCTTCTTCCCGGAGAGGCGGCAAAGTCGACTCGTGCATGCATCGTCGGGCGATCAACTTGCATCTCACCTGTAGGGCCCGCGGTGCGGACCGATCCCCAGCCGATGCCCACGGTTCGCACAGCGGACCCTACAAGTAGCGCTGGCCGGGTGTTTGGCCCAGCCGCGCACCCTTCACGATGATTGTGAAGAAACCGTGAAGATTGGCTTCGTTCCGTGCGCCAATTTAAGCCATTTTTGAGCATAACCATCGATTCTCCAGGCGCTTATGTCATTAGGAAATTGGCTTCGTTCTGCGCGTTTTCCACCGAGGCTCAACCTGGCGCCCCGTTTTTCCGTCGCTTCTGATCCTCATCATCGATCTAGCCGTCCATCCCGGCGCGACCCACAAGGCTTGCCTAACCGTTGCGAAACAAAGTCTGTGCTGTGGCCGCTGTTGGATCTCGTCACGCGAAACTGTGACATTCCGTGATCTTGTCCCTACCCTTTTCCCTCACCACTCGCCACTCACCACTGTTGGAAACCGTGACATTGTGTGACATGGTCCGCTCCGTCGCCTCACAGTCTCGAAAATCTCGTCCAGAACTGTGACATTCCGTGATCTGCCACCCGACCGACCGAAGGGTCCCCTCCCGAGTTCCGGCGGGAGACCGGCGCGCCGGGACGCCGGACGGCGGGGTCGGAGACCCGCGTCGAACGGTGTCAGCCGCGAAGCCGATGCAGCCGGCGAAGTCACGCCCGATCCGCGCAGCCGTCTGGGCCTCAATGCCCCGAGTCGGCCTCGGCCACCGGCGCAGGGCAATCGTGGAACAGAACTCATTCCGTTCTACCGAAGCGCGGGACGGGAAGTTACTTCACGCCCGATCCTTATCCGAGATCGACTTGCCAAAGAGCGGCGGATTGCTCCATTGTGATTATGTGGTATATTTTTGCAAATGATTCCTATTTCCCGGACATTCCTCGCATCTTCCCGATTCCCCACCCTCCCATCCCTCACAACTCGTACTCCTACTTTCGCCCCGACGTCGCGCCATGAGGTCGGCACCATGGTGGCCTCTCGCCAGGGCGCAAAGCTTGCAAAGAGCACGCAGCGCCTCTTG
>JBMFUH010000917.1:0-3182 GCA_049966735.1 Isosphaeraceae bacterium | reverse complement strand
ACCAGGCCGACCAGGTCTCGTCGGGCTCGCCCACGTTGCCGCTGCGCACCTGCACGCCGAGGGCCGTTCCCGAGGGCAGGTCGGCTCTCCACGAGAGGGCGCCGAAGCGGGAGAGCAGCTTGGTATCGTGAACCGCCGAGACAAGTTCTCCCTGGGTTACGAAGCCCGAGGAAAGCCGGACCACCGTGCCGGGGTCGCCGGTTCCCAGGAGGATTCCGCCTCCCGGTTCCGCCAGCAGCGCCAGGATCTGACCGCTATCGAGCTTCGCCAGCGGGGTGCTCTCCGCCCCCTGGTCGCGTACCTCGTAAAGCTGCCCATCGGGACCGGTCCCGACCAGCAGCCGGTCATCCGACCAGCAGAGCGCGAAGACCAGCGTCCTGGACCGGAAGACCTCCCGGACCACGCCGTCAGCGTCAATCCGGTAGACCGCGTTGTCGCCGGGCGAGACCGGCTTGGGAGCGGCCGAGCCTGCCACCGGAGGCTTGGGCGAGGCCGGCCTGGCACTGGGCCTGGAAGGAGGTTGCGCGGGGCCGGACGAATACGTTCCGGTCGCGTCGATCAGGCCGCGGCTCTCGCTGGAGGCGGGAACCCCATCGGCCAGAGGCCGCTCGCGGTCGAATCCATCCTGCGAGAGCATGCCCGGCGGTCTGCCTCCGCCCGCGCCGCCGGACTCTGCCGCCGTGCCCGCATAGAGAGCGCCGTCGGGGGCCAGGAGAAGGGTGCGGACTTCGGATTGGGGGGCGTCGTAAACGACCGAGACCTTGCCGTCGCGGCCGACGCGGTAGATCAATCCCTCACCGTCGCTGCCTGCGTAGATGGTGCCGTCGTCGGCAGCCGCGACGCAAAGGAGGTGCGTTGCCTTGCTGTCGAAGACCAGCGACCACTTACCGACGCGCGACCGCTTCCAGAGCTGTCCCGTCGGCCCGGTCGCGGCCAGCAGGTTGCCTTCGGAATCGGCCGCCAGGTCCCAGATGTACTGAACCTTGGGGTCGGGTCGCGAAGCGGCATGCTGGGGATCGGTGAGATCGATGACCTGACCGCTCGGTCCCGTGCCGACGAAGACCTTCCCCTGGGGCGTCGCGGCCAGCGCCAGGGCCTGGGTATCCGTTGCATCCAGAGCGATCGTCCAGGCCGCTCCCTCCTTGGTCGACTGGCGAAAGACCTTGCCCCCGTCGCCGGTGGCCGCGTACACGGTGCCATCGCGGGCGCGGACCATGTCCCAGACCCGCTCGGCGGCCAGCGGACCGGTGGGCACGAGCGCTTGCCCGAGCCGGACCCGACCCTGGTCGGAGATGACCACCCGCTGACGGTGATACTTGGCGAAGGCCGTCGCGCCCTCCTGTCGCCAAGTCTCAACCTTGGCCCAGGCCACACCCGCGACGAGGAGCGCTGCCAGGGTCAGCGTCAATGCATAGGGTCTCATAACTGAAGCACTCTCAGATAGTGGCGAGGGGCGAGTTGTGAGTGGCGAGTGGCGAGTTCTTGGAAACATATCCGGCAACTGGCAGCTAGCAACCATCCGAGAGGCCGGGGCATTTGGTCCGCGGAGCGGACCCTACGATTCTAGCCACGAACCACTCGCCACTCTGCTCAAGCCACTCGCCACTCCCTCAATGCAAGGATAGCGACAGTCCGGCGTCCTTGGCCACAGTGAACCGGAGCATTTGCGAGCCTTCGATCACCCAGGCGCTGGAGACAACGGTGATCAGGTCCGAGCGAATGGCCTGGGCGGGGACCTCTTTCTTCGAGGCGAAGGCGGCCCGCACGCTCCCTGGCAGGTTCAGGAGTTCCTGGCCCTCGACGGCCAGCCCCTGCTCGGGAGTGGGGATGTGCACGTAGATCGCCGTCCGTTTCAGCTCGGTCTGGGCGCGGATGGTCTTCATGAATCCGGCCAGGTCGTGCGGCTCCGCCAGCATGGGCTCGTTGCGGAACAGGCGACGGACGGACATCATCGCGTCGCTGAAGATGGCCTCGTGCATCCCTTCCGGAAAGTCCTCGGGGATCGGCAAGGCGATCTCGACGACCTCTCGCTCTCCCTTGTACGGCTTGAGCGTGATGAAGGCCTTGAGATCCTTGCCCGGCTCGACGGTGTCGGAGAGCAGCCGCGCCGATTCGATGGTCGCCACCCTTCGTCCCGGCTCGATCTGCACCTCGCAGTCGATGCCCTCGATTCGCACCGGCGCCATCGGGTTCTTGACGAGGAGATTGGCGATCGAGGCCAGCGGGCTGAAGAGAGCCATCGCCCCCATCGGCCCGGTGTAGCGCGGGCCGCTGAACGTGTCGGCCAACGTGATCGGCGGCTGCCCCTTGAGCTGGAACGAGGCGCTCAGGTGAGCGGTCAGCTCCTCGGGAAGGTTCCCTTCGGTATCGATGGCACTCGTGAGCACCGACATCAGGAGCGAGGCGAGCATCGTCGGCTCGCGGATGATCCGGACCTTGTACTGCCGGGAATCGGCATAGTGGCTGGTCTTCACCTTCACGGTCAAGGGCAGCATGTCGGGAACGGGCCCAACGCGGCCGGCCACGCAGGTGCTGACGTCGGTGTCGAGCACGCCCACCACCTTGAGCGGCGAGCCCATCTTCATGCTCACGCTGGCCCGGGGGTAAACCGTGTGGATGTAGCCGGTCATCAGCGGCAGTTCGCATGCGCCCAGGCCGAACATCGGATGGCCGAAGCCGTACACCCGCGAGCCTTCCACGTGCGTCACGGTGCCAATTCCGGAGAGGTCGAAATCTCCCATCACCATGGCGATCGATAGTGGAGAGCCCGGCACAAGTGGCCGATCGCCTGCTTCCTTGACCAGGTTCTCGGGCGCGGCGCCTCCGGACATGGGCGCCATGCCCAGCGGCCGCAGGCTGGTCTCGAGCATCGAGAGCGCCCGGGGGCTGAACCCGGCCGCCGCCAGCGGGGTGACGATGGGGACCATGCCGGCCATGCCGCCCCCTGATACCGCAACCGCTACCTTTCCAGCGGGGCGATCGTCGGGGCGCTCCAGAAGTGAGTCATTCAGTTCAGGATAGATCCACGCCCGGGCGGGAAGGAAAAGCTGGCCGCGAATGGGGTCCTTGGCCTCGGCGGCGATCCGCCGGTCATTGGCCCGCACGTACCGGAGCATCTGCTGAAACGGCGTGACCCCGGCAATCGGGTCCTTGGCGAATTCCCAGGCGTAGGCGACCGCACC
>JBMFUH010000916.1:0-3182 GCA_049966735.1 Isosphaeraceae bacterium | reverse complement strand
CTGCTATGTGGAGAATACGCCCGGCATGGAGGGAATGGACAACGCCACCACGATCCTGGGCTGGAGGAGCGAGCCGCGGCCGGATGCGCTCTTGCGCGTTCTTCCCGAATGCGGTGGCCAAAGTTACGACAAGAGGGTTCTCAAAGTGGCTGGCTCTTTGCCGTTTCCACTTTGCTCTTTCCAAGCGTCAGGAAATCCGCGACGGCGGCGGAGGGGATGGAGGACCCGCCGGCAGGGGCTGGACCGTCCTGTCCACTCCCAGAACCTGACAGAGGCATGCGATCGCCACATGCTTGGTGACATTGATCCCCAGAATGCCCCAGAGCACGCCGACCCGGAACAGCCAGAAATTGAGGGCGACGCACGCCACAAGGCCAAGGAGGGCCGCGAGCGAGAGTTGAAAGTTCGATCGTTCCATGGGCTCACTATTCGCGCGATTGAGGGGAAGCGTGAAGAGGTGGTGGCGAAACACGAAGCGTGACGGTTTTCGCGTGCGATCTTGGTCCGAAGCAGGTATTCGCAATCGGCGCGCCGCGGTCATCATTCCCGGCGGCGGCATCTGCCCACTGGCAGAAGCCGTCCCGTCTGTTTAGGATATCGCTGTCTGGCGGGAGGCCGTGGTCTGCCGCCGATCCCCGAGCGACATGCAAGCGCCCCTGGCCGGTGCCGATCACACCACCGGGGGATGCTTCTCGATCATCTTCCTGTTGTTGTGTTCTCTCGTCCCCACGACGGCTTCTGGCGGTGATGACTTCAACCCGTTTCCCGCTTGTTGGCCGCACTGACTTGCGTTATCTTCATTCGTCGCTCCAGGCGGAGCGTGGATTGAAACAACATGGCGAATTCGACGATTGTCCGACCGGAATGGATCACGATTTTTGACCCCGTCCTCCAGAAAGAGCTGGAGCAGCACGTCCTGGTGACGTCCTGGGACAAGCTGCTCTCCATGGTCGATACCGTGTACAACTGGGGCCGCAGGTCGAGCCTCTGGCCCCTTGGTTTCGGACTTGCCTGCTGCGCGATCGAGATGATCTGTACGGCGTCGAGCCGGTTCGATATCGCCCGGTTTGGCGCGGAGGTCTTTCGCGCCTCGCCCCGCCAGGCCGACCTGATGATTGTCTCGGGCACGGTCACCAAGACGATGATGCCGATGATCGCCCGACTCTACGACCAGATGCCGGAACCCAAATACGTGATCTCGATGGGAGCATGTGCCACGGGGGGAGGCCCCTTCAAAGAAGGGTACAATGTGGTCTCGGGGATCGACAAGTACCTGCCGGTCGACGTGTACATCCCCGGCTGCCCGCCAACTCCCCAGGCCCTCATAAACGGCCTGATCGTGCTCCAGAAGAAGATCGACGGCGAGAAGATCGTCAATGCTCCCTGGTATCGCGCGGACGTCGATCGCGACATTCCCATCCCCGTCCTCGGGCCAGACCTGATCGACCTGCGGACCGTGGAGATCTCGGCCGAGCGGACGGCCCAGGGGCTGATCGAAGCCCGGGAGGCCGACCTGCCCAAGCCCCCCAAGATTCCCGCCCCCCAGCCGGAAGTCGAGGTCGCTGACGCAACGGCCAACGGTCCCTCCGCGGCGCCGGCGGCCAAGGCGCCGAGCAAGATCGACCTGATCCGCGCTAAGGCTCGCGGCGAAGCCCCGCCCGCGGCGCCGGCGGCCAAGGCGCCGAGCAAGATCGACCTGATCCGCGCCAAGGCCCGCGGCGAGGCCCCGCCCGCCGCCCCGGCGGCCGCCGCCCCGAAGCCCGCTCCGGCCGCCAAGCCGGCCAGAAAGCCCAAGCGCGCCGTTGCCCGCCCCAGTCTCGTCTGGCTGGGCGACGAGAAGCTCCAGGAACTCGCGGCCCGTCTCGATGCGGAATTCGGCGCGCAAACGGCGACCATCATCCAGGCCGGCCTGCTGATCCCCGCCGGGAAGCTCGTCGACGTCGCCCTCTACCTGCGGGACAGGAATCCGATCCGCTACGATTACCTCGCCAGCCTTCAGAGCGTCCATTATGAAGATTGCATCGAGGTGAACTACCAGCTCGACAGCGCCAGCAGCCCCGGCAGCCTCATCGAGCTGCGTGTGCGCACCCTTGAGGCCGAGGGCAAGGGCGAAGTCCCCTCGCTCTATTCGGTCTATCGAGGCGCCGACTTCCAGGAGCGGGAAGTCTACGACATGATGGGCGTCCGCTTCACGGGCCACCCGAACCTGAAGCGCATCCTCATGTGGGACGGATACGCCTACTACCCGCTGCGCAAGGACTTTCTCGAGCCCTACTACGAAGCGCCCTCCAAGGTCTTCGCCAGCCGCGTCGAGGAGGGCTTCGGCCAGCAGTTCCGCGCCGAGGAGATCAATCCTCACGGTACCAATCTCAAGGTTCCCAAGGACTTCAAAGACTGGGCCAGCCTCTCCAGCGGGTCGGACCCCAAGGGACAGCCGCTGCTCCCTGGCGGCGTTGAGATCCAGGAACTGGCGACTGATCAGTTCCTGATCAGCATGGGGCCGCAGCATCCCAGCACCCACGGCGTCTTCCGGCTCAATCTCCGGGTCGACGGCGAGACCATCGTCGGCCTCAGGCCGGTCATGGGCTACATGCACCGCAACCACGAGAAGATCGGCGAGCGGAACACCTTCCTCATGAACTTCCCGTTCACCGACCGGCTCGATTACCTGACCAGCATGGCCAACAACTTCGGCTACGCGCTGGCCGTCGAACAGCTCATGGGCGATGACGCGAAGCCCCCCGAGCGCGCCGAGTACATCCGCGTGATCATGGCCGAGCTGACCCGGATCGTCAGCCACATGTGGTCGGTCGGCTTCCTGCTCAACGACCTGGGCGCATTCTTCACCCCCGCCCTCTACGCCATCGAGGAACGCGAGTTGATTCTCGACCTCTTCGAGTGGGCGGCCGGCAGCCGGATGATGTGCAACTACTATCGCTTCGGCGGCGTGGCCTTCGATCTGCCCAAGGGCTGGATCGAACGCTGCCGAGGGATCGTCAACGACCGGATCGACAGGAGGATCGACGAGCTGGATCGCTATCTCTCCGAGAATGAGATCGTCCTGGACCGCTGTAAGGGAGTGGGCATCCTGACCCGCGAGCAGGCGCTCAACTACTCGACCGCCGGCCCGATCCTGCGGGCCTCGAACGTCGCCTACGACATCCGTCGCGCCGCGCCTTACA
>JBMFUH010000915.1:0-3188 GCA_049966735.1 Isosphaeraceae bacterium | reverse complement strand
CGGAACGAAACGGCTGACCGTCCGGGTCGACAACACCAAGAAGATCGACCTCGGCGGCTTCGTGTCCATCAACTACGAGGGCACCCAGACCAACTGGAACGGCCTGGTCGGCGACCTGCAACTTCGCGCGGTCGATCCCGTGGCCATCGACGACATCCAGGTTTACCCTGACGTGGATCACAAGCTGGCCCGGGTCCGCGTGCGGCTGTCGAACACCACTGGCAAGCCGCTCAGCGCCATGCTCAAATTGCGAGTGGCGAGTGGCGAGTGGCAAGTGGCTCAAATTGCGAGTGGCGAGTGGCGAGCGGCAAGCGGCGTGAAAGACAGGTCCGATTCACTCGCCACTCGCCACTCGCCACTCGCCACTGAAATCGTTCGCGAGCTGAGCCTCGGCCCTGACGTGAAGCTCTGGGACGAGTTCTCGCCCAACCTCTATCGGCTGCACGCGGCGGTATCGGCGAGCGATGGCGGCAAGACGTACATGGACGAGCAGGTCGTCCGCTTCGGCATGCGATCGTTCGCGGCTCAGGGGACGCGGTTCGTTTTGAACGGCCGGCCGATCTTCCTGCGCGGCACGCTCGAGTGCGCGATCTTCCCCCTGACGGGTTATCCGCCAACCAGCGTGGGAGCCTGGCGGCGCATCTACCGGACGATCAAGGACCATGGCCTGAACTTCATGCGGTTTCACTCGTGGTGTCCCCCCGAGGCGGCCTTCGCCGCGGCGGACATGGAGGGGGTGTATCTCCAGCCCGAGGGCCCGCAGGCCAACATCAACGCCGGGGCCGACTCCGCGCGCGACGCCTTCACCGAAGCCGAACTCTTGCGCATGGTCCGCAACTACGGCAACCACCCCTCGTTTTGCCTGATGACCCTGGGCAACGAGTACGGCGGCAAGGACAAGGTGCTCTCGCGCTGGATCGACATGCTCCGGGCGGAAGATCCCCGGCATCTCTACGCCTCTCCCTCGGCTGGTCAGTCGACCGCCAACCGCCAGTTCACCGAGGGAGGCCCACGCGGCGTGCAAGGGCCCGGCACCGATCGCGACTTCCGCGCCCAGGTTGCCCGGCAAGATCGGCCGCTCACCGGGCATGAGATCGGCCAATGGACCTTCTATCCCAATTTCGATGAGATCGGCAAATATTCCGGTGTGCTGGCCGCGCGAAATTTCGAGCTGGTCTGGGCTGACCTCAAGGCCAAGCACATGCTCGACCTGGCCCCGAAGTTCGTGCAGGCCACTGGACGCCACGCGGCGCTTCTGTACAAGGAGGAAATCGAGGTTCTCCTGAGGACTCCCAAGTACGCCGGCTTCTCGCTTCTGGATCTGCACGATTATCCCGGCCAGGGCACGGCGCTCATCGGAATTCTCGATCCGTTCTGGGACTCGAAGGGATTCGTCAGCCCCGAGATTCACAAGCGCTATTGCGGTCCGACCGTTCCCTTGCTGCGCATACCCGGGCGAACGTACACCTCCGACGAGATCCTCGAAGGGACGGCCGAGATTGCCCATTACGGCTCGCGTGACCTAGCCGATGCGCACCCCGTCTGGACCATCCGCGACGTGCAGGGACGCGAAGTGGCCGCGGGAAGCCTGAAATCGCGGACCATTCCGACCGGTGAGTTGACCCCGCTGGGCACGCTGCATGCCCGGCTCGACAAGGCCGCTGCGCCCTGCAAGCTGACGGTCAGCCTGGCGCTCAAGGGGACTGATGTGATCAACGAGTGGGAGGTCTGGGTCTATCCCCCCGCGTCGCCGCTCACTCCGCCGTCAGGCGTGCTGGTCACGCGCGCCTGGGACGCCGCCGCGCAAGACGCTCTCCAGGCCGGTAAGTCGGTCGTGCTTTTCCCGAAGACCTTGAGCGCGAAGCGCTCGCTCCCCGGACGCTTCCTGCCGGTCTTCTGGAGCCCGATCTGGTTTCCCACGCAAAAGCCCAATACGATGGGGATTCTCTGCGATCCCAAGCATCCCGCGCTGGGCCTTTTCCCGACCGACGCTTTCAGCAACTGGCAATGGTTCGACCTCTTGAATCACAGCCGGAGCTTGATCCTCGATGACACGCCCGATGGCTTCCGGCCGATCGTCCAGGTGATCGACAACTTCGCCCGCAACCACAAGCTGGGCAACCTGATCGAGACCCGCGTCGGCCTCGGCCGCTTGCTCGTCTGCACCATCGATCTGCCCGGATTGTCGAAGACGCATCCCGAGGCCCGGCAGTTGCTCCACAGCCTCTATGCCTACGTCGGCTCAGACAGCTTCCGGCCCGCTTTCGAGCTTGACCGCGCGCAGCTTGATGCCATGCTGACGCTTACCAGGAGCGACGTCATGCAGAAGCTCGGCGCGCACATCGTGTCGACCGACAGCCAGCAGCCCGGCTACGAGGCGGCCGCCATCCTCGACGGTGATCCGGCCACGATCTGGCACACGACGTTCGGCGACCATGCCGACCCGTTCCCTCACCAGGTCGTGATCGGTTTCGACCGCCCCGCGCGGCTGGCGGGAGTCGTCCTTCAGCCCCGCCAGGACCAGTCCAACGGCTGGATCAAGAAATATCGCATCGAGATAAGTATGGATGGCAAGTCGTGGACGAAAGCCGCGCAGGGGGTTCTCGATCGATCCGACCAGGAGAAGACGGTGCGATTCGCGAATGCTGTGTCCGCCCGGTTTCTGAAGCTCGTCGCCGAGTCTCCGTTCGATCATCAGCCGTTCGCCTCGCTTGCGGAGCTGACGGTGCTCGAGGCCGGGCGTTGAGGCGAGGGCCGGTCGTTCGGGGAACATCTCGCCCTTTTTCACTTTGCTCTGGACAGGTGACGGAGCAAGGCAGGCGGAGCGGTCCAGTCGAGCTGGAAGCGCGGTCCCGTGAACCGGGAAGAGGAGAGCGCGGCGATCGCGCCTTTTTTCAGCTCGAAGGTGAGCAGGCCCACCTCACCGACAAGCAAAAGCCCCACCAGTTCGCTCAAGGCCGGGTTGTGGCCCACGATCATCAACCGGTCCTCGGTTCGTTCCCGTAGCCAGTCGGCGATGGTCTGGGCATCGGAGCCCGCGGTGAGGACCGTCGAGGTTTCGAGATGGTCGACGAGGTCAAGCTCCCCGGCCACGATCTGGGCGGTCCGGCGGGCGCGGGGCAGCGGGCTGGTGACGATCCGGTCCAGTTCCAGCCCCAGCCCCAAAGCGAAAAGGCCGCGGCCGATCT
>JBMFUH010000914.1:0-3204 GCA_049966735.1 Isosphaeraceae bacterium | reverse complement strand
CAGATTGCCCACGAGTTGGATCTGAACAGCGACGATGCCCAAAAGATGACCACTCGGCTTCGTGAGGGCATCGTTGAACGAAAGCCGAAAGTCACGCTCAGCGGCGAAGTGGAATGCGACGAAGTCTATGTAGTGGCAGGACATAAGGGAAAACTGGAGGAGGTAAAAAAAAAGGCGGCCCGGGCGCCGCCGTCGGCTGAAGGGGGAACGGGGCCGAGGAACGCTGGAGCAAGAGAAACCGCCGATCTTCGGTATGATGCAGCGTGGCGGCGAGGTTGTCATCACGATGCTCCCGAACGTGCAACAGAACACGTTCGCGCCACTGATCAAACAAACGATCTCTAAAGGAACTATTGTCTACACCGATGAATATGACATCTACGGTCGGCTGACCGAATGGGGCTACCCCCACCACACCGTCTGTCACTCGACCGGGGAGTTCGTCCGCGACGAGGATGGGGATGGATTTTGCGAAATCCACGTCAACACGATTGAGGGCTTTTGGTCGCTGTTGAGGTCTTGGCTTCGACCACACAGGGGCGTTTCTCAAGAGAAATTGCCTCTTTACCTGGGGCTCTTCGAGTTCGTTCACAATGTTCGAAAACGGGGTAAAGCGTTACTCGGCTCGCTGATTGAACTGCTCGTCAGGCCAACCCCCCGAAACGCAGGATGAGCCGAGACTTTTTGCCGGGCGATTTATTTTTCCGCAGGAACAAGGTAAAATCGTAATCGTACGGTTCGACTTCACTCCTCGGCGTGCACCAGGGGTTGAACGCCTACGGCCTCCGTAGATTGCTGGCCGTAACAGTCGCTTCAAACGAGGAGGAAATCATGTTTGCTGAAAGGCTACAGCGGCAAGAGATTTTCCACCTTCTGCGACCCGAACAGGTCAACCTCCTTAGCGAGGCTTCGAAGGTGGCCAAGTTCAAAGCCGGTGAAGTGATCTACCGTCAAGGGGAAAAGGCCGATCGCTTCTACATCGTACTCAAGGGGCAGGTGTCCCTTCGTCTTCCAGCGAAAACGGCGGGCCTTAGTCTGCTCATTGACGAGCTCACCGAGGGAGACATGTTTGGGGCCTCCGTCTTCGCTGCCCTGGATGCCTATAACCTCAACGCTCAGTGCATCGAAGAGTCGGAAATTCTTGTGATCAGTGCATCTGCCCTGAGAGCCATCATGGACGAGGACCCGCGCATCGGGTACGTGATCCAGGCCAGGATTTCCGAGATCTACTTCAAGCGGTATGTCGAAGCCATGGAGAAGCTTCAGGCCGTCGTCATGAACATCCCACTGGAACTGGCTTGAGTTTCTCCAGCTAGCCTTCCAACCATTGCTCAATCGTGTCTGCTGCTTCGCAGGGGTGAGAATGCCGTCCCCTGTCGGTCGCACGGCGACGGGCATCCACCTCACCCCTCCCCCCCAAGCTATTCCGAAGAGGTTCCAAACCCCCGAGGAATCCCTCCAAGCCCCCACCGCACGCCGCGTCCCATCCAGGACAGAGGAAAAGGACCACCCGCTCTTTCGGGACAGTAAAGGGTTGGCGGCCCCTGTAGCGTCCTCTCGACACATGCCATTTCATGCGTCACAAGGAGTGAATATCGCCGTATTAAATATAGGGGGGAGAGTCATGATCGGAAGAGACGCTTCCTGGTGCAGGATACGGAGGCCGAGACGATGGCCGGCACCCGACGACGATCAACCCCTCTCGGCGATCCAGATTCCTTCCCTGTACACTAGTGGACAAACGCTGGAAAAACACGAGAAAAGTGCCACTTAGTGCCACTCTCCAGGCCGTACGGACGGACTTGCAGGCTGCCGATCTCGCGCCGGAAGTCGTTTTGGGACAATCACTTGGCACGGCGCATGTTTCTGCGCTCGGTGTCGGAACGCCGTGTGGCACTGGTCGAGCCAAAAGTGCCACATTGGCGACCGCGCTTTGTTCACTCTCTCAGGCCGATTCGGGGGCGTCCTGAGCGAGACATCGATATCGATAGGAGGATGGTCCCACCAGCCATGCTGATCGCGGCAGGCCGGAATGCATGCACTCTATTTAGAAGTCTCGGATTGTTCCGTGTTTCCCGATCAGCCGGCAGCCGGCTTCTTGGTCTCGATCTTGGGAAAGAGTGGGGCCGGCTTGCCGCCAGTAAGCGCCGCGGTGACCTTCAGGCTGAGGCCCTGCGAGGGATGGGCGGCGTTGGTGTAGGAGACGCGGTCCCAGGCCGTGGCCTCGCTGAAGTTGAAGGCGTCGTAGAAGGTCTGGGCGGTCCTGGGCAAGAACGGCTTGATCAGGATCGCCGCCACCCGCAGCCATTCCACGAGGTTCAAGAGCACCCGCCGGCAGGCTTCGAGGTCGGTCTTGGCCAGCTTGAACGGCTCGGTCTCCTGGGTGTAGCGATTGGCGCGATCCACCACCTCCAGCCAGATCTTCTGGAGCGCGGTGCTGTAGTCGAAGGCGATCATCTGCTCGCGCAGATCGCCCACCAGCGCGGGCAGGTCGAGGTCGGCTCGCCAGGCGGTCAGGTCGACTCCGTCGGTGCTGCCCAGGTTCCCCTGGAAGTATTTGACGCACATGGTGAGGATGCGGCTGTAGAGGTTGCCCAGGTTGTTGGCCAGGCCGCTGTTGTAGACGTCGGCGAACCGCTCGAACGAGAACTCGCCGTCGCCGCCGAAGGGGCACTGGCTCATGAAGTAGTAGCGGAACGCCTCGGCCGAGAACTTGTCGATCAGGTCCATCGGCTCGACGACGTTGCCCAGGCTCTTGGAGAGCTTCTGGACCTCTCCGGTCTCCTCGTTCTTGCGGTAGACGAAACCGTGGCCGAAGACCTTGCGCGGAGGCTCGACGCCGGCCGACATGAGCATCGCCGGCCAGAGGGCGCAGTGGAACCGGGTGATGTCCTTGCCGATCACGTGCACGTCGGCCGGCCAGAGGCGGCGAAACGTCTCCTCGTCGGTCCCATAGCCAATGCCGGTGATGTAGTTGAGCACGGCGTCGAACCAGACGTAGATCGTCTGCTCAGCATCGAACGGGACCGGAATGCCCCAGGTGAACCCCTTGCGGGTGATGGCCACGTCCTTGAGCTCGGTCTCGACCAGGTTGACGATCTCGTTCCGCCGGCTCTCCGGCTGGATGAATTCAGGATGGGCGGCGTAGTAGTCGAGCAGACGCTGGCGGTAGGCCGAGAGGCGAAAGTAGTAGTTCTCTTCCTC
>JBMFUH010000913.1:0-3218 GCA_049966735.1 Isosphaeraceae bacterium | reverse complement strand
AATCGCCCCTTGCCTGCCAAGGACTTACGTCAAGGGACACCAAACATGGGCTAGGAGATCGAAGACGGCATCGAAGGCCGCCTCGACCTCCGCGACGGATAGGCCGTGCGCGTCAATCTTCTGCCGGTTCCACTCGATCCACTTGAACCGCCGTATGCCGTTGTTTCCTCTTTCCTTCCAGTCAATCAGGTTACCGCCTGGCAAACAAGCGGGCAAGGTGCTGAGGACCGTCGCCACCGATCCCCGGACTTGCGCTCAGATGGCGGCGCTGGCTCTTGCGCCTCGCCTGGCAAAACGCTGGTTCGCCCGAGGATGATCTATTACACTCGTGGGACAAATAGATAAGGCTTTTCGCATCGGCGTGGCGATGCGAAAAGCCTTATCTATTTGAAGGGATCATTCCACCGGCGGGACGCAAGATCATCGGCAACGGCTGGCAAGGGGTTTTTCGACATGCCATCCTCGAGGTCATGCCCGTCGATGACCTCGCCCAACACTTCAGTGAAACCCTCGGCGCTCCCACCAAAGAACTCTATTCCATGGCCGGCCTCGTCTTCCTGGCCGACTTCTTCGACTGGACCGCTCAGGAGGCCGTCGAAGCCTACATCTTCCGATCCGACGTTCAATATGCCTTGAACCTCGAACCCGGCGTCACGCTCTCCACACGCACCTTGGAACGCTATCAGCAGCTCTTCCGCGACAACGACCTCGCGGCCCGCGTCTTCAACAAGGTCACCCAGAAACTCGTCGACGTCCTCGACCTTGATGTCTGCCGACAGCGGCTCGACTCGACCCATGTCTTCAGCCACATGGCCACCTTCGGCCGAACCAAGCTCATGGCGGTGGCCATCAAGCGGTTCTTGACGCAAGTCCAGCGGCACGACGTCGACGCCTACGCCGCACTCCCCGAAGACCTCCGCAAACGCTACGCGCCGGCGCGGTCGCGGTCGCGACTCTTCGCCGCCGCCAAGGACCCCGAAGCCCGCGACCGCGACCGTCAGCAAGCCGCCGAAGACCTCTACTTCATCAGCACTCGCTTCGCCGATCGACCTGAGCACACTAGCCCGACTGTCCCTCAGGGTCGAGACTCTGGACGAAGGTCGGGGTGCCGTTGGCGTCCACGTCCCATTGCTCCGCGTAGTCCAGGATCGGTGTCACACCGGTGTTGAGGGTTGGCCCCACCAGCACAGTCACGAGGTTGCCACCCAGCCCGTCGGGAACGACGTCCGAGACGCTGCCTACCCACCCGTTTATGGATGGGGCGACGGCGGACCAGAACGCAACTCGCGGGCCGGGAATCGTGCTGACACCAGTGAGCACGTTCGCCATGTTCTGGTACAACTGCTCGTCCTGCTGGTTCAAGTTCAAGCCGGACAGAACGTTCACGGCCCAGACCGGCTGGTCTTGCTGCGCCGCGGCGAGGAGCATCGCGCCCGCGGGCTGCGCGGCCACCTTCGTCCAGGTCACCCCACCCCGCCCCGGCTGCGATGCGCCTGCCTGGCCATAATAGGCCACGATCCCGGCGCCCACAACCGCAGTTCCCACAATAAGCACACCACACAGTCCCACCACAGGAGCCTTCCGCAAGGTCATCGTGATTTCTCCATTCGTGCCCTTGGGGCCGAACCGATTTCCAACGTGAATTGAAAATCAGTCTGGCCGTGAGGGCCCCGATGCGGAGACAGCGCTCTCGATTGTCTTTCAGTTCGCCATCATGGGCATTTGTCCCGACACTCCGTCCGGGTCAAGACTCTGGACGAAAGTGGCATTGCCATTGGCGTCGACGTCCCACACTTCCGAGTAATTCAGGAACGGGACCTCCCCGGTACTGAGGTTCGGGTCCGTCAGCACCGTTACGAAGTTGCCGCCCTGTCCGTCGGGAACCACGGACGACACGCTCCCGCCCCATCCGGTTATCGAGGGACCCACGGCGGACCAGAATGCCGTGCGTGGAGCGGGAATCGCGCTCACGGCGGTGAGCGCGTTCGCCATGCTCTGGTACAATTGCTGATCCTGTTGGTCCAGGTTCAAGCCGGAAAGCACATCGACGGACCAGACCGGCTGGTCCTGCTGTGACGCGGCGATGAGCATCGCGCCCGCCGGCTGCGCGGGCAACTTCGGGATGGCCGCGCCTGGCAATGACGGGCCAACCTGGCCAGAACCCATGAAACCGGCCCTCGCAACCGCAGCGCACACCACAACCACCGCAACCAGTCCCACCGCTGAAATCGCACGCCAATTCATCGTTTCATCTCCTTTCAAGTTTCTTTCTCTTAAGGCACGACATCGTGACAGCCTCCGCGTGCAAGCCTCTGCCCGATGTGCGAGGACGAGCCCGCTCTAGCCCCTCTTGCGCGGCCTGGGAGCGGGCTCCGCAGCGTCGCCGCAGCTCCGGGCGCATCAGTCAATGACCATCGCGGGCGCCAGACCGAACGGTCCCTCCGGGTCAAGGCCCTGGACGCTGCACGGAGGCACGCAAAACGACTCCGACCGGCGGGAGGGCGCGTCATCGAGGATTGGACACGCCCCGCCACGTTTCGTTGGCTCAATTGACGTAGAGCCAGCACGCATGGCCGCAGTTGGGCGCGATGGCCTCGAACTCGTCCCTGTTGGGAAAGGCTCGGTCAAACCCCATGAGCTCGACGTGGTAATATCCCGACGGCAGCCTGTAAACCCGGCGGACAGGATACTCCGTCTGCTGGACGTCCTTCGCCACGTTGCATGTTCCCACCGTCTCGTTGACGACGACGGTCCCGTCGGGCGCGGTCACCCGGACCACAACGGCCATTTGGTTTGGGTGCGAGTCGGCGTCGTTGACCACAAGGGCCCCCGAGACAACGAGGGTGCCGGGGCCACCTGTGTTGGTGTAATCCAAGGCCATGCCCAGCCTGCCGCCGGAGCGATCCGCCGTCGGCCGTGGGGTGAGATTGGGCGGAGACTGGGTGGCCAAGGCCCTCCCGAGGCGTGTGCCGACAAAGGCCGACAGCACAAGTAGCACGGAAAGCGCAAGGCGTTTGCGGATTTTCATGGTCAATCTCCTTTCAAGGGGCCTTGCTGCTGGACGACTGCTTGTTTGCCGTCCACGCCCCGACAAGGGTGCAGTTGAGGGGCGAGCAACCGGTGTACCCACTGATACTGTAAATGCTGTAGTACTCTAGAGCGGCTTACAGTCGGCTTGCGCACTGATCAAATATCGTAGGGTCCGCTGTGCGGACCAA
>JBMFUH010000912.1:0-3222 GCA_049966735.1 Isosphaeraceae bacterium | reverse complement strand
AGACGGCCGTGACCCGCACGTTCCGCGAGCTGGCCAGCCGGACAATCTCTTTGAGGTGATCGGTCCCGCGCCCGCCCACGCCGACGAGTCCGATGCCGATGCGGTCGTTGGCCGAAGCGGCCGCCCGGCCAATCCAGGGCGAGGCACCCAGCGAGGCCACACCCGAGGCCCCGGCCAGAAAGTCCCGACGGCTTGATCCGTGTGTGCTCGGCGTTTTCATGGGTCAGGCTCCAAGACGAGGTGACGGTCGTTTCCAATCGGGCAGTATAACGCGCCGGGGAGGCCAAGGAACGCGTTCGATTCCGCGAGGGGGCGGAAATGGTCCGCAGGTGACGCAGTGTCGTAGGGTCCGCTGTGCGGACCAGATGCCCCGGCGATCGGTCCTCACAGCGGATCCTACGGGGAGCCATCGACCCGAAAATGGCTTTCATGGTGGAGGGAATTGTCCGCGGATGACGCAGATGGACGCAGACACTGAAAGGAGAAGGAGCTACTGATATGAGAAATCGGCGGCTTTATATGCACGGATCTGCCCTACCTGCATTGCATCTGCGATCATCTGCGTCATCTGCGGACAATTCCCCCCCTGCGCAAGGTCGAGGCGCTGCGTCCTCAGTTGCCGAAGAGGTCGGAGTGTATTCCCGTCTCGCCCAGGATCAGCTTGCCGCCTTCTTTCTTGTGGATCAGAACCCAATCCGGCTCGACGTGGCAGTCTCGCCAACCTTTCCAATCCCCGGCGAGGAAATGATCCTGCTGGATCCGAGCGAGGTGGCTCGGGAACCTTGGTCTCCGGCTCGGTCGCGGGTTGAGACTTGGGCCCGCGCTTATTCTTGGCCAAGCTTGATACCCAGCTTCCTGAACAAGTCGTCGTCGTGGCGCGTCAGGTTCTTGACGGCGTGGGCGTCGCGGAGGGCCTTGCGAGTCCGTGCGTTATGCGTGTGCGACCTGGTGCAGGCCGCGGCCTCATCGGCAACGGCCGGCTCTTCCGGGAGTGCAGCCGGCTCGGCTTGAGCCTCTTCAGGAACAATCACGGTCTTGAGGGCTGGTGCTCTCACTTTTCTGGCATCTGGCTTCTTGCGTGCCTTACTTGCCGGCCATGAACTCCGCCTCCCGTCGCGAAAGGCTTCAAAGCCGCAAATCGCCTGGGTCCTCGACGCGTTTTCGCGATTGTTCCATCCATTTTCCGGCATCCCGCCCAAGAAATCCACCCCGGCCGGCCGGTGGAGGACTTCGGAGGTCGGCACGGAGCTTGGTGAGGATGAGCGCAAGATCGCACTGGCTCGACGCAGTCGGAAGTGGGTCAATGATCGTGCCCACTCTCAGGCAGCTCGATTCAATGCGCCGGGGGGGCCGACGGCGTGAGGGTGATCGTGAAGCCGAAGGGCTTCTTGGAAACGGTTTGGAACGGGTCGCGGGTGCGGACCCAGTCGGCCGGCAGGACGGTGTCGGGCGAGAAGTCGGCCACCGCGTGCGCATCGCAAACGCCGCTGGCCTGAGACTCGAGTACGAGCTCGGCCACGAAGGTGTAGCGGCCCAGGGCCATCGGCGGTCCCTCGATCGGGGAGGACTGGAGATTGCACAATCGCCCCCGCGTTCCGCTGACGCTGAAGCAGGGGTACGATTGGGCCAGGGGAGACGCCGCCCCGTTCGCGGGGAAGACGTGAACGGACGCGGATCGGACCGCGGCGCCGGCCTGCCCCTTGCTCCGGACGAAGCCGACGAGCGTCGTGCTCAAGGTCAGCACGACGCTGCGAATCCGCGGGTCGCTGCTAGTGATCTCGAAGTCCTGGACGAGCTGGAACGATTCCGCCGCTCTGCCCGTGCAGCACAGGTAGCTGTTGGCGGCGGTGGTTCCGGTCATCGTGACGGTCAAGCCGCCGGACGCCGGTGTGACCACGTCGATCAGGCCGCCGTCGGCCCGGGCCTGTCTCCGCGCGGAGGGGGTGACGCAGGCCTGCCGGTTTCCCAGCGAGAAGGCGTAGGTCGGGGCCGGCGGAGGCACGACGCGCAGGCGCAGCTCCGAGTTGGGCGCGAGCTGGAGCGCAGCCGGGGGCGCGGGAGCTGCCGTCCCGGTTCGTGGTCGCGGCTCCGGCAGGGGCGCGGGCATTGCGGGGGGCTGGCCGCGCACCAGCGCCGGGACCGCGGCCACGACCGCGATCGCGACGGACAGGATGGCAAGGCTCGCCGATTTGATGCTGCCGTTGGCTTTCATTTCCAATCTCCTGGTCCAGCCGGAGGAGAGCAATCCTGCCGGCGCCTGCCTGCTCCCGGCTCAGAAGAGCAGGATGACATCGAATCCCAGCGTGAGCTGGCTGCTCCGGGTGCCGTCGTTGTAGGGATGACCGAACTGGGCCCAGTCGTAGCGGGCTTCCGGGCGGACCCAGAGCCAGGGCTGGGGCCGGATGTTGAGGCCCAGGGTGATCTCGTGGTAGGTGTCCGCCACGCCTGTCGCCAGTCCGTACGGGTCCCAGAAGACCTCCGAGCGCCAGACTCCCATCACCTTTTCATTGAACTGATAGAGGAACCAGTTGACGAAGCCGTAGTAGGCCGCCGAGTGGGGCACATAGGGATCGCGGCCGAACCCCAGGATCATCTGATCGAAGACGGCGTCGGTCTCGACGGCCTGGGTGAGTTTCTCGGTCCACTTGTGAGTCAGCACGCCCACGGTGTAGCCCCTGCCGCTCTTGTTGTAGTACGGGTTGCGGCGGCCGGCGAGAAACGGCGGAGCCGGCACGCCGACGGGCACGAACGTCGCGTAGGTCGGCAGGAAGCGGGGAAGCTGTTCGAACGCGTCGGCCCCGCCGATAACCAAGGTCGTCTTCTGGTCCCTCGAGGTCCAGGTCAAGGCTCCGATGTAGCCCCATTTGTACGGCTCGTTGGGCCAGCGGTCGAATCCGTCGATGGTCCCGCTGAAGACGGAAAGCCGTTCGCTCAGGTGCAGCGAGGCAATGGCGCCGAAGAATGTGAACGGCGTGTAGTTCATGGAGTAGGGCACCGACAACAGCGGCCGCGCGATGGCCTGCGGGCTCTCGAACCCGGTGAGGGAGTAAAATCGACCGGCGCGGAGGTCCAGGCCGCGCGGAGTCAGGATCGGCAGGTGGACCTCGCCGTAGATCTGGGGCAAGTCCAGCCCGGCGAAGTGGTTTCGCGGAAAGGCGTTGTCGAAGAGGCCGAAGTCCTTGGTGAACTGCCAGTCGTTGCCGAAGAGCGTGTCGACCCGGA
>JBMFUH010000911.1:0-3227 GCA_049966735.1 Isosphaeraceae bacterium | reverse complement strand
GGCGTCGATCCGTTGAGGCGGAGGCCGGGGCGACACGACTCAATGCGTCAGGTCGAGTCCGGCGCGCTGCATCCCGCCCTCCCGGTGGGACAAGATTGCAATCTTGTTACAATCGTATCGCAGTATGACGAGATTGGAATCTTGTCCCCCTTTCAGCGGGTCATCGAGGGCGCGGCGTCGCGATCAGGGAGGTGGACGAGGGGGGCGTAGCGTTGGGCTTCAGTTTCGATGCCTGTTCGGGAGCCGCGCCGGACTCCCGGGCCTTCTCTGCCCTGACGGCCCGTGACCCGGGCCAGCCGATCAGCGCGGCCATGCCGACCTTCCGCGATCGCCCAGGCTAACGCCCCCCTTCGTCTCATCATCTTCATTCCCGGAACCTCCAGGTGCCGGGACGGCTTTCTTCCACACTTCGCGATCGCTCCCGACTCTGGCTTCTTGCGCTTGACGCGCCTTGAGACGGCAGGCAAGTGGGCCATCGGGATCTCAAACCATTGTTAAACTAACCAGGGCATGCGGATCAGGCAAGCCTTTTCTTTCAAATCGCCGATAGATGGCTACAGAATCCTGAGAATTGGAACGGGTCAGGCTGGCAAGCCTGACCTACGAAAGCCCCCCGGTCGTCAAATAGAGTGCGGCAGCGCTTCGAATAAGAAGACGCGCCTCGTGGTCTGCCACGGGCGCGTCTCTTGGTTCGAGCAAAGTGTGATCAGGTGAGGTTGTTCTCACGCCAACCTGGTTTGGACCTGGTGGCGCAGGGCGACCACGTAGGGAACCAAGTGATGGAGTTCTTGTTTGCGGAAATCATCTTCAAGCTGACGGATGGCCGACACCAGCTCGTTCAGTTCAACTCCGGCCAGGCGGTGCTGGCGAGTCTCGAAGGCCTTCACGGCCTGGTGGGCGCGCGTGGCCAGGGAACGGAGGGAGGCGGCCATTTCGGCCGGATCGCGGCGGGTATAAGGTCTCATGGCGCGGCCCTCGAACGAATGAACGTGAGGGGGTGACGAGTTTCGGGTCGATCGTTTTCGCAGGGTTGGGGTCATGGCTCGACCTCCTTGTTTGGGGTTTCTGTTTCGCGAGTCCTGATGCCGGGAGCGTTTCTCCATGCCTCAAGGAGATGTCTCGGGGCTCCGGCAACTCGGCCCGTCGAGCCGCTTATCGACTCACAGACACGCAATGCCTCGATCGCGCTTGCCGGAGTATTCGTCGGCGAGCGACGAAGCTTGAGGAAGGACTCAGGGCTGGCAATCTTGGGCTGCCAAAGGGCGTGGTTTCCTCGCCCAGCCTGGGAGGGAATGCTGTTTCAGCAAAAACATTATAATGTTTTTCGACTGCAGGACGTACTCTCCTCGCCCAGCCTGGCAGGGATTACTGGCGGTCAACTTGTTACTACCACCATCTTATACGTGAAGTCAGCGATAGACTATTGTAAGAGGGCACAATTTTATCGGAATTTCATTCGGGCCTGGTTGGGCCGATTGATCGCAAGCGATTGCAAGACTTTCGCTTGGGGCGGATTTCCCCGCGCTGGGGAGGCATGGGTCAAATCGAGGCGGCGCATGGGAGGGGGAACGTCGAACGGAATGAACTCCGTTCGCCATGTCTCACGCCGACCATTCCTTCCGGAGCGTCGCCGCCTTCCGGCGAGCTCTCAGACAGGCCCTGGCCACCTGAAAATCATCGAAGGGAACGACCCGGTCGGCGAAAATCTGGTAGTTGTTCCGGCCCTTGCCGGCAATCAGCACAGCGTCGCCAGGACGAGCGCCGGCGATTGCGGCCGCGATGGCCCGCGCGCGGTCGGGCTCGGCGCAAACCCTGTCCGGGCGATGGAAACCGCCCAGCAGATCGTCGACAATCTGGTCGGGCGCCTCGGTACGCGGGCTGCCCAGGGTCAGGATGATCCGGTCCGCGCCGTGCTCGGCCGCCTCGGCCAGCTCGCGGCGGACCGAGGTTTCCTGCCCTCCCTCGCCGCTTACGACAAGGTGAATGCGTCCGGCCGAGATGGTGCGGAGGGCCGTAATGGCCTGGCGCAGAGCCGGAGCAGTCGCGGCGGCGTCGATCCGGACGTCGAAGTCCTGCCCCTCGTTCACGGCTTCCAGGCAACCGGAGACGCTGGTGAGCCCTTCGAGCCCCGCGACAACCGCGCCCAGGTCGATCTCCAGCGCCCAGGCGAGCGCCGCGGCCGCCAGCGCGTGGGTGATCTGCCTGGGACCGATCAGGCGCAGGTTCACGGTCGCCAGGCGATCGAAGCCGCCCAGCAGAAAGCGCGAGCCGGACGAATCCATCCGCTGAATCCGCGCCGAGACGTCCACGGACGTGGGATCTTCCAGGCCGAAGCTGACGCGGCGGGCGTCCAGGTTGACTCCGCCCAGGATCTCGGCATGAGGGTCGTCGGCGTTCACGACGGCCGCGCCGCCGGGCTCGATCTGGCGAAAGAGCTTGGCCGAGGCGCGGCGGTGCCGCAGCGCGACCTCGGTGGGCAAGCCGTAGGGCACGCCCAGATCCGTCACAACGGCGGCCTGAAAGGCGACCCCTTCAAACGAGCGGGCCTCGATCGCCTCGCTGGCGACCTCGATAACCCCTGCCTGGCAACTCTGATCGACCATGTAGGCCAGGATCGACGCCAGGCCGGCCGCTCCGCCGGGCCAGTCGCCTCGGGGCCCTCCGATCGTCGAACTCGTGGCAGAAGCGCCGATCAGACGACTCCGCGGCGAGGAACCGGCCCGCTTTTCCGTGCCCAGGCCCGCGCCCAGGGGTCGGGTCGCCAGGCCGTCGGACCAGCCCAGCGCACCGACCAAGCCACAGCGCAGGCCGGCCGCCTCGAGAATCGACCGGACGAACAGGCTGGTGACGGTCTTGCCCACGTCTCCCGCGACGCCCAGCATGGAGATGCGCCGGGAGGGATCGCCGGCCAGGGCCTGGCAGATGCGGGCATGGGCCGCGCGCGCGTCGTCCACGACCACCTGGAGCCGACCGGCCTCGGGGCAAGGCTGCTCCAGGACCACGCCCGCCGCGCCGCGGTCAAAGGCTTCGCGGATGAACGCATGGCCGTCGTAATGCGGTCCACGAGTCGCGACGAACAACTGACCGGGGTCCAGCCGGCGGTGATCGTCGCTGCAACCGGAAACCTCCCAGTCGGGGCAGCCCACGAACTTTGCGTCCGGGAGCAGCCGGCGCAGGCTCACCGACGGAATTCCCCCATGCGGCAGACGATCGACGAACCAGCGTGC
>JBMFUH010000910.1:0-3236 GCA_049966735.1 Isosphaeraceae bacterium | reverse complement strand
GTGGCGAACTTGATCAGCTCCTGGCTCGTCTTGTCGCAGGCCGTGTCGGCAGGCGCAGGCCCCTGGTTGGTTGCGACCAGCGTCGCGAAATCGCGCGCGGGGGCAATCCAAACAGTTGCATACCAGAATGTATTGCTGCCGCTATGGCTCAGTGCAATCCCCCCGGCCCAGGGCCGCTGGACGACGCCCCAGCCTCCCGCGTATTCAAAGCCCGCGGGGGGCGTGTGGAGGGTTCGAAACGTGGCCGCCTTGAGCAGTCGCGGCTTGCCCTCGGCCGCCCGGAGGTGGAGCGCCACGAACTTGGCCCAGTCGGGAAGGGAGCAGTGGACCGTGCCGGCCGGGCCCAGGCAGGGGGCGTTGTCTTGCCAGACGGGCTCGATGTGACCGTGGTTCTCGCGGTGGCCCCAGGGCTGGTCGACGCGGCCGGAATCCCTTCGGCCGGGTGGACCGAAGCCGGCCGTGGTCATTCCCAGCGGCCGAAACAGTCGATCCTGCATCAGCTTTTCCCAGGACTGGCCGGTTGCCTCCTCGGCCATGAGCCCCGCGAAGACGTAGCCCGCGTTGGAGTAGGCGAACGTGCTGCCGGGCTTGGTCAAGGGCGGTTTGCTGAGCAACTCCAGCAGCGCGGCCCGCCGCTGATCGGTGGTGGAGATCCCAGGCAGGGCCCACCAGCGCGCGTCGTGCGGCAGACCGGCGCGATGGGTCAAGAGATGAGACAGCGTGACGGTCTGAAAGGCGGGATGGAGCCGTGGCGCCACGTCGGGAAAGACCTGAGCAATCGTTGATTGCCAGGACAGACGTCCGTCGTCGACCAGCATGCCGATCAATGTTGCCGTCATGGCCTTGGTGCAGGAGCCGATATGAACCTGGTCTTGAACCTGAATCGGGTCGGAAGCGCCCAGTTTCCGCACGCCAGCCGCGCCGATGGCGGCGAGCCTGTCTCCCCGGACGACCGCGCCGATCAGCCCGGGAAGATGGTGATCGCCGCGGATTGGCTCGAGCAGCCGGTTGAGGCGTTCATCGGCGCGGACGTTGGCGTTCGATGATCCGGGCGTCGCCGTCCCCTTTCCGGCGTCTGGCGACACGGGCCTCCTGGCGGTGAACTTCCGGGATGTCCGTTTCCTGGATGGTGTCGTCTGGCCGAAAGTCTCGTGCACACACGTCGCCCCGGTGACGGCCCAGGCCGCCAGGCCGCGGGTTGATCTCCAGAGCCAGTCTCGCCGCCCGATCATCGAACTCCTCCTCGTGTAAGGTACCTGTTGCCACGTCCGCCGCACCCTTCCCCCAGCGTAAACGAGCGAGCACCGCTGGCTCAACGGCGCGTGCCGGGTTCTCGTCCATGGAACCCTTGGCCCGCTCGGACTGAGTGCCCTCGGGGCAAAGCCGGGGCAAAGCTCTGTGCACGCGCTGCGGTACTTCGGCTCACCTGCCGGCGACGCCCTCCTCTTTTCGGTTTCAGAAAATGTTGAAAAAAGTGAACAGCCCCTTGACGCTGGTGCTCGCCGCTGCGATTCTACCGGCTGTTCTCCAGGGCATTACGCCGGGGCCTCCGCCGAGGGCGGGGATGGTGAGTCCTGGGAAACGAAGCGAGCCCTGGGTGCAATAGCGCTCAACGGCCTGGCGTTGGTTTGCATTCCGCCTTTCTCGTTCGCCATGATTCGGCCTGGGTTCTGCTCCTCTCTACGGGGCACGACACATGAACGGGGATCTGTCCTCGAGTCCGATCAAAAAAACGCGTCTGCGCGTCTGCGTGGCTCGTCTGCTGCGGCTGTGAGTCGCGCGGCCCCAGCCTGTCCGAAGGTCGTGAACCTACGCTGGCGTGTGTTGAGCGGGCCTCGCTTGGGATGGTTGGGCACGACCGGACAGCCCGTGTGAGCCTGGCTCTGAAAAACCAATCGGCGCGCCCTCTGGCTGTCGAGCGGATCGAGACTAGCTGCCCTTGTCTCACGGTGGGCCCGATGGCGGTGCGTGTCGAGCCGGGCCGAGTTGTGCAGCTCACGGCCGTTCTCGACCCGAGCGAGGAGCCTGATTTTCGGGGGCCCCTGTCCGTCTCCGTGGTGGGACGGGGCGGGGGCCGATACCTGTTCAGAACGTGGGTCGATGTCGAGGTCCGCTGAGATGCGCAGGCAATGGGCCGCATTCGCCGTTTGGGTTCTCGCCGCCTCGGCGTTCGCCGCGCTTTGCCTGGAGGGCATTCTCGCCAACACGGCGACGGTCGACGAGTTCGCGCACGTGCCGGCGGGCGTCAGCCACATCGAGAACGGCGATTTCTCCGTCTACCACGAGAACCCCCCCCTCATCCGCTGCCTGGTCGCGCTGCCGGTCTGGCTTTCCGACCCGGTCTTGAACTACCGCAAGGCCGTCGTTGGGGAGGGGCTGCGCAACGAGTGGCCCTTCGGGGTCGACTTTCTGTTGCTCAACCTGGGGCGTTACGCGCGTTTACTGTTCCGGGCGCGCTGTGTCGCGCTGGCCCTCTCGCTGTTGTGTTGCGGGCTGATTTTCCTGTGGGCGGGACGCGCGTTCGGACTGCCGGCCGCGTGCGTGGCGTCCTTGCTTTGGATGACGGACCCAAACATTGTCGCCCACTCGGGCGTCGCCACGGTCGACGTGGGGGCGGCGGCCGTGGCGACCCTGGCCGCTTACGTGTATTGGTTCTTCCTGCGCGACCCAACGTGGCCGGTCGCTCTCCTATCAGCAGTCTGCCTGGGATTGGCGCTCGCCTCCAAATTCACCCTGATGGCTCTCGTTCCCGCTTTCGGTCTTGTGTTCCTGTGCACCCGTGCCTTGTCGCGTTGCAGCTCCGCTACGCCAGGTCCGCGAGGCGCCACGAGGCCCTCCTGGGCGCAGGCCGCCGCGATCGCGGCCATAAGCGTACTGACGCTCGACGCGTGTTACCTCTTTAACGGTGTCGGCAAGCCCCTAAACTCCTTTGACTTCGAGAGCCGGCTGCTCAGCGGCGACAGCCTTTTTCCCTCGACGGGCAACCGCTTCCGAGGGACGCTCCTGGGCCGGCTTCCGTCGCCCCTCCCGGAAGACTTCATCACGGGTTTCGACTCTCAGAAGCGCGACGAGGAGTGCCGGCTGGCGAACCTGAGCTCGGGCCGCCTGACTTACGGGGGCCCGTGGTATGGCCCCTTTCGGACTCTTGTCTTCAAGCTTCCGCCGGGGACGATCGTCATTTTGCTTTGGTCCGCGTTGCACTGGGCGCGGAACTGCCGTCGCGGCACGATTGGCGG
>JBMFUH010000909.1:1996-3238 GCA_049966735.1 Isosphaeraceae bacterium | reverse complement strand
AGGACTGACACCATGAGTTACGGCTCGCTCTGGGAGCGTCTGGTTCGAGGCGTGCACTGGTGCTGGGTCGACCCGCGCTATCAGGCTGCCTTGCCGCCGAACCTGGACGCGTCGGTCATGGCGATCGACAGCCGCGATCGGTTCCACGCCAAGCAAGGACGGTCGACCGCGCGCGTGATCTTTCACCGGAAAGACGGGACGCTCGACCGTCCGGTCGCGGTCTATCTCAAGCGGCATTACCGGCTTCCCTGGCTCACGGGCATCGCGGCGCTCTTTGATCCGGCCGGCCGGCATTCCCCCGGCGCGGCCGAATGGGCGCGTCTGGAGCGAGCGCGAGCGCTGGGCGTGCCCGTTCCCGAGGTCGTGGCCACCGGCGAGCGCATCGGCCCGTGGGCGCATCTGCAAAGCTACCTCATGGTCGCCGAGCTGACCGAATGCCAGGAGCTGAATGTGGCCCTCCCCGAGCTGGCCGGGGAGCTTGACCTCGATGCTTTCGAAAAGCTCAAGAAGCGGGTGATCATCGAGATGGCCCGGATCACGGCGACTTTGCACGCGGCCCGGATCTTCCACAAAGATCTTTATCTTTGCCACTTTTATCTCGACCGCGCTCGGCTGCGCCAGGATCCCCGCGCTGTGCGGCTCTCGCTGATCGACCTTCATCGACTGGGCGAGCATCGGCTGTTTGCCGATCGCTGGCGGTGGAAAGACCTGGGCCAGCTTCTTTTCTCGACCTATGGCGTCCCTGGAATCTACGCGTGGGACATCCGGCGGTTCTGGTTCCATTACCAGCGGATGGTCGCCCTGCGTAGGCCGGAGTGGCAGGCGCGGATGATCCAATTCAAGGCCAGACGTTACCGGGAGCACAATCGCCCGGGCTGACGATCAACAGGGCGAATGGGGGGATCACGGGCAAGAGATCGCCCGGTGGATCAAAGCAGTTGGGGAACCACTCCAGTCTTGTAGGGTCCGTTGCGCGGACCAAATGCCCCGGCCCTCGGTCCGCGCGGCGGACCCTACAGGGAGCCATCGACACGAAAACCGCTCTAGCAGTTGGGGAATCACTCCAGTTCGGGGCAAGCCGAGTACGAAGTATTGAGGAGACGGCGGAGTCTGGAATCGTCGAATCCTGGCACGGAGGGCGGAACCATGCACCTGGCCTTGAACTTCCGACGCATTGACCCCACACGCGGCGGGGCCGAGACCTACGTCGTCGACCTGTGCACAAGCCTGGTCCGTGCCGGC
>JBMFUH010000909.1:0-1986 GCA_049966735.1 Isosphaeraceae bacterium | reverse complement strand
GCCGAATCGTGGAAGGAAGGCGTGCTTCCGCCGGAGGTCCGCTGCATCGCGGTGGCCGCCCCGGGCCGAACGCGCCGCGCCCAGATCTGGAACTTCGCCCGCAATTCCGCCGCGGCGATCGACCCGTCGCGCTACGACTGCACTGTTGGCTTCATCAACACCTACGCACACGATGTGATCATACCGCAGGGTGGCGTTCACGGCGGCAGCCTGCGGGCCAACTCGATGCGGTTCAAAAATCCGCTGGTTCGCCGGCTGTATCTTCTGGGCAAGATGCTCGACCCCAAGTACCACGTCTACCGGGCGATCGAGGACCAGCAATACGCGCCGGAGCGGCAGGCCCAGGTGATCGCCGTGAGCAACATGGTTCGGCGGCATATTCAAACACTCCATCATGTACCGCGTTCATTGATTCACGTGGTTCCCAATGCTATCGACGCCGGTCGGCTCAAGGTCAATCAGCCAGGCGCGGTCCGCTGCGCCTTCCGCAACCGCCTGGGTCTGGAACCGACAGACCTGGTGGGCCTCTTCGTCGGGCACAATTTCGCGCTCAAGGGATTGAAGCCGCTGCTCCAGGCGTTGGGCGCGAGAAACCGCCCCGGCGCACGGCCGATTCATCTCTTGGTATGCGGCGGGGACCGCGCGGCACGGTACCGGCGATTGGCCAGGGCGCTGGCGATCGACCAGACCGTTCACTTCCTGGGCTTCCACGATGACATCCGGGAATGCTTCGCATCCAGCGATTTTTTCGTCATGCCCAGCTATTATGATCCCTGCTCGCTGGTGGTTCTGGAGGCATTGGCGTGGGGCCTGCCCGTCATCACCACGGTCCAGAACGGCGCCAGTGAGCTCTATGGCGACGGCCAGGAAGGTTACGTCCTCACCTCGCCCGACGCCCGGGGCGAGCTGACGGCGGCGCTCGCGCACATGACTGACGACGCCAGGCGCGAGACGATGTCGGCCCGCGCGGCCTTGCTGGGGGCGGAACAATCGTTCGATCGCCACGTAAGGGCGCTCATCGAAGTCTTCGAGGAAGTGGCAGCCTCACGCAACCATCACCCCGCGCACGGCAGGCACGGTAGTTCACGGCCCCACGCGGCACACTCGTCGTCCGGCAACAAGTCCAGGCGCTGAGCCGGCGATTGGAAGCCGTTCAACTCGATCCAAGAGATGGAGAGCACGCGAATGAAGGCGGTCTTGCTGGCGGGAGGAAAGGGAACACGGCTGCGGCCGTACACGCACGTGCTGCCCAAGCCGCTGATGCCGCTGGGGGAGGACGACCCGATGCCGATCATCGAGGTCGTCTTGCGCCAGCTTGCCCGGTTCGGGTTCAGCGATGTGACGATCATCACCGGCTACCTCACCGAGTTGATCGAGACCTTCTGCGGCAACGGCCGGAAGTTCGGCACGCGTATCCGTTATCGCCGCGAGGAAACGCCCCTGGGAACAGCCGGCGGCTTGACGCTCGTCAAGCGGCCCACCGAGCCGGTTCTGGTCATAAATGGAGATATTCTCACAACATTGAACTATGGCGCGATGTACACATTTCACCAGACCCAAGGCGCGGCGGCGACGATTGCCGCCTATCCCCGCGAGGTGAGGATCGATTTCGGCGTCCTCGAGTTTGGCGACGATCCCCAGCTCTTGACCGGCTACCGGGAAAAGCCCGAATATCGTTTTGAAGTGAGCATGGGCGTTTACCTGCTCGAGCCGATCGCCTGGGATTTCCTCCGGCCCGGCGAGGCACTCACAATGCCGGAATTGCTCGAGTCGATGCGGGCTTGCGGTCACGCGATTCACTGCTACCGCCAGCCCTGCTACTGGCTCGACATCGGCCGGCACGACGACTACGCGTTGGCAAACGAGATCTTCGACGCCCGCCGCGCGTCGTTCCTGGGCGGACCGGACAAGTCGATCCTCAAGATCGGGCGTGACCAGTGAACGGACCCGAGAACATCTGGATCCAGCTTCTGATCGGACTCATCG
>JBMFUH010000908.1:0-3244 GCA_049966735.1 Isosphaeraceae bacterium | reverse complement strand
CCGTCGGAGTGTCCCGCGTCGCACTGAAATAGATCCATCCCGACTCGTCGTCGGTTTTGGCGATCGACCGGACTTCCCAGTCGCCCTGGGTGACACGCCCCTTGAGGGTTCCATCCGCCGCGTACTGATACAGATGCTTCCAGCCGTCGCGCTCGCTGGCCCAAAGGAACGTGCCATCCTTCAGAAAGACGAGAGGGGCCGGCTCGGCGATCCAGGCCTTCGTGGAGTCGCGGAACAGCCGCAACGGCCTGGGTGAGGGCGCGCTGGCGGACAGCTTCACCAGGTCGAGCCACGTCTGAACCCGATCCTGAATGCAGGCGTGGACCGATTGGCTGTCGGCCCACCAGCCCACCTGGCTGATCAGAAAAGCGTCACGCGAATAACCGGACAGGTCAGCCCAGCGCACCGCGCCGCCGGCCGCGTCCACGACTCCCAGCCGCACCCGCGGGTTGGGTTCGCCGGCGCGCGGGTAACGGTTCTGCTCCACCTTCCGCGGGTTGGTTGTATCGTTGAGCATGGTCAACGTGCCCACCGGACCGTCGTCATATTCCATGAGGGCGATCCGCTTCGAGTCGGGACTCCACCAGTAGCCCGACCATTGGCGGTTGTAAATCTCCTCGAAATAAACCCAGTCGGCGACTCCATGCCGCAGCGTCTCGGTTCCCCCGGTTGTGAGCGCCCGCTCGGCCGGCCTGGCGATGTCCACGATGTGGAGATCGTAGTCGCGCACGAACGCGACCGAGCGGCCGTCCGGGCTGAACGAGGCGTGCTCCTCTTTCCCGGGATGATCGGTGAGCCGGACGGCCGTCGCGCCGTCGAAGGTCGCGTAGTACAGATCGTCGTTGTGCTCGAAGAGAAAGCCCTTGTGAGCGGGGCCCATGTGAAAAGCAGACCGCCGGGCGATCGCGTGCGCGGTCCGGTCGTCGATCGTGGACAGCTTCTTCAAGCCCTTGATCAGCACATCGGGATCGAAGAACGGCGTGGCCCGGCCGGTGGCGGCGTCGATCCTGTACAACCGCCCTTCCCGCGCCTGGAGCAAGGACTTGCCGTCCAGCCAGGTCAAGGGCCCCGCGAAACCCGAAGCCATGCCCCGTCCGCGGCGTCCTCGGTCCATGTTGAAGGTGATCGGCACGTCGTGCCCGCGCTCCTCGGCCAGGGGCTCGGCGCCGGTCGTCAAGAGCGGGGCCGGATGGGGCAGGCGGAGCACCGGAAAATCGCTTCCCGCCTTGAGACCATCCCAGAATTTCCAGGCCGCCAGGCCGTCTTCCGACCGCGGCTCGAGCAGGTAAACGGCCAGGCTGCCCAGCGGCTGGGCAGTCTTGATCAAAAGCGTGCCAGCCGGAACCCGCCGCGATTCCCGCCGGGGTGTGACCTTGAGCTCCAGCAGGTCTTGCCGGTCCCAGCCGCTCGAGGCCATCTTGCCGACCTCATCCACGCGATAGGCTTCGACGTCCAGATCGATGTCTTCTCGCAGCTCCTGGACGTCGATTCCGTGCCGCTGGAGATTGGCCAGCACTCTTGCACAAGTTGGCGGCAGCAGGTACGCGTAAGGCCGTACGACGCTCTCGGTGGGGGCGAAGTCGAGGAAGACCTGCGCCAGGTAATCCTTTGGCGTGTCGGTCTGCGCCGGCCGGCCGTGTTCCTCGCGCTGGGCGTAGCCGAGGACGAGTTCCGCCCGGGCCAGCGGGCGGGCCTCCGAGCGAATGGCAACCTTGTCGTCCTTGGCTGGAGCATGTCCCGCCTTCTCGACGGCCCGGTCGGCTTCTCTGAGCAGCCTGGAAATCTGGTCCTTGTGAGCCGATGCCTGGTTCAGGCACTCGCGGACGAAATCGCGGGTCGCCAGAACGCGATCCTTGTAGGGGGCGTAGGCATAGGCTTCGGAGAGGATGCCCAGCCGGTTGCGCAAGCCCGCGTAGTTGGTCGAGTATCGCCCCTCGGCCGGATAGGTGGTCCACCAGGTGTGGTCCCGCTCGAAGTTGCCGTAGTAATAGGCATGGAGCCCGGTCTTCTTCTCGAACTCGCGCGTGACCTGGGGGAAGAACTCGTTGCGGGCGAAGGCGATGATCCGGGCGTCGCCGGCCAGGTTCCGAGGCCCTCCGTACGTGATCGTATAGCGGTGGCGCGAACCGTTGGTCGTGTGGGTGTCGATGAACAGAGCGGGATTCCAGGTCCGGAAGAACCGCACCAAGGCCCGGGTCTCGGCGGCCTGAAGCTTGATGAAATCTCGGTTCAGGTCGAGCCCGCGGGCATTGTGCCGCTGGCCCATCCCTTCCTCGGGGCCGACCTGGCCGGGGCGGTTCTGTTTCGAGACCCGCTCGTTGCCGTCGGCGTTGTAGATCGGCGCCAAGGCAATCACCAGGTTCTTGAGCAAGGGGTGGTGGGGCGTTTCCAGGATCTCGCGTGCCAGGATGAGCAGGGCCTCCTTGCCGCAGACCTCGCCGGCGTGAATGTTGCCGATGGCCAGGACCACCAGCTTGCCCGATTCCGCGGCCTCCTCCGCCGAGTGGACGGGAGGATCGGCCAGGATCAAAAGGGGCAGGGGCCGTCCCTCCTCGGAGCGGCCGAGCTCCTGGTATAACGCGACGCCGGGATGCCGCCGGGCCAGCCCCTGGCAAAGGGCCACGACCTCGCCGTGCCGGGCCGTCGCCTGGAACCCGCTGCGCTCCGCCACCGTCGCAACGGTGTCGACTTGCTGGGGAAAATTTGCCAACATAGGCGGTAGCAGTGCCGCCAGAGTCAGGAGCAGAGGCATCACGTTGGTGTCCTCAACACGCCGGTAAGAAACGTCTTTCGCGCCCTTGATCGTGGAGCGATCGTACGGGAACTCCCAGCGTATCCAACCGATGGAACCAAAGGAAGGATTTGCCCGCGGCTTTCGTCGCGGCCCTGCGCCGGATCTGACCTGGAGACGATGACGTGCTGGAGGAAGGCTTGGTCGGACACGGCGATGGGGCCTGATCGAGAAGACCGGCGGCCGGCTGCCTGGATGGTCATCGCGGCGTTCAGCTTCGCGTCGATGGGAGCGCTCACGCACGCGCTGGGGCCGCGTTGCGACTGGTTCGTGACCGCCTTGATCCGCATCGTCTGCTCATTCGTCTTCTCCGTGGGCCTGACCTGGCTGGCCGGCGCCAGACTCGTGCTCTTGAGACCGCGCACGCTCTGGGTTCGCAGCATCTCCGGTACGATCAGCCTGCTCTGCACCTTCTATGCGCTCACCCGCCTGCCGGTCGCCGACGTCCTGACC
>JBMFUH010000907.1:142-3245 GCA_049966735.1 Isosphaeraceae bacterium | reverse complement strand
CGCCAAGGCGATCGACCTCCTGAAGGGGCTGCTGACCCGGGAACCGAAGAATGCCGATGTCGCCGCCAAGCTGGCCGAACTGGAGTTCAACCGGGGTAACTGGGAGGCCGCCGATGCCGCGGTCAAGCAGGCCCTCGTCGCCAGCCCGAACAACATGCTGGCGCGGTGGATCGCGGCCCGGCTGCTCGAGTCGCGGGGAAAGCTCGAAGAGTCAGTCAAGGCGTGCAAGTGGTTCGTGGACCATTACAACGGCCGACCGCCCGACCTGGCCAAGAACGCCCGGAACTTGCTGCTGGTGGGCCAGGCTTCCGAACGCTACTTTCGTGCCTCGGCGCGGGGCGAGGAACTGAGCGACTCGCTCAACGACGTGATCAACGAGATCTACGAGGCTGCCCTCCGCGCCGATCCCAACTGCTGGCAGGCCCCTTGGCTGGAGGGCCGGCTCTTCCTCTCCGGCTACAACGAGCGGTCGGCCGTGCGCGAGCTGGCGCGGGCCCAGCAGATCAACCCGCTCGCGCCCGAGGTGCTCGTGACGCTGGGCCAGGCCGATCTTCAAGGGTATCGCCTGGCGGCCGGCCGGGCCAAGGCCGAGCGCGCCTTGGCGATCAATCCCCATTACGCGCCGGCACAGGTGCTTTTGGCTGATCTGAACATCTCCGACGAGCGGTTCGTGGACGCCAAGAAGGCGGCCGAGAAGGCCGTCGCCGAGAACCCCCGCGACGAGGACGCGCTCGCCCGCCTGGCGGCCTCGGCCAAGCTGCTCAACGACCCGATCGGTGCCGAGGCGGCCGAGCTGGCCGTGCTCGGCACTCATCCTCGGCCCGCCACCTTCTACGCCGCGCTCGGTGAGCGGCTGGCCGACCGTCGCAAGTACATGCCGGCGGAGCGGGCCTTCCTGCTGGCCGCCCAGGCCGACCCGACCCGGGCCGACGCTCCGCTGGGTCTGGGCATGCTCTACATGCAGATCGGCCGCGAGACCGAGGCCCGCAGCCTCTTCGACGCCGCCTTCGCCGCCGACCCGTTCAACGTCCGGGCCGACAACATGATGAAGGTGCTCCGGCACATGGAGTCGTACACGCCGATCGAGACTCGGCACTACACCGTGCTGATCGATCCGACGCAGGACGAACTGCTCGGCAAATACATGGGCCGCTACCTGGAATCGATCTACGCCGAGCTGACCGGCCGCTTCGGCTTCGTTCCGCCGGGCAAGACCAAGATCGAGATCATGAAGAACCACCAATGGTTCAGCGGACGAACCATCGGCCTGCCCTTCATCCCGACCGTGGGCGCCTGCACGGGCAAGGTCATCGCCTTGGCCAGCCCGAAGACGACCCGCCAGGCGTTCAACTGGGCACGAGTGCTCAAGCATGAACTTGTTCATGTGATCACCTTGCAGCAGACCGAGTTCAACATCCCCCACTGGTACACCGAGGCTTTGGCTGTCGACAGCGAGGGTTATCCCCGACCTCAGGAGTGGAACAAGATGCTCCTGGAGCGCGTGCCTTCGCGGTCCAGGCTGCTCAACCTGGATACGATCAACCTGGGTTTCATCCGCCCCAACGAGCCGGAAGACCGGCAGATGGCCTACTGCCAGGCCCAGCTCTATGCCAGGTACATGCTGAAGCGATTTGGCGACGACGCATTGATCAAGATGCTGAATGCCTATCGCCGCGGCCTGACGACCGACCGGGCCATCGACGAATGCTTCCACGTCACGAAAGCCGACTTCGAGAAGGCCTATCTCGCTTATCTCGACGAGGTTGTGAAGACCATCCGCGTGCGCGCCAGCGAGGAGAAACCGGTCAAGTTCTCGCAGCTCGAGCACCAGCTCAAGCAAAAACCGGATGACCCTGACCTGAACGCCCGCATGGCCTACGAGCACTTTGCCCGCCGCGACTACAAGGAAGCGCGTCCCTTTGCCGACAAGGCCTTGAAACTGAAGCCCCACCATCCCCTGGCCAGCTATGTGAAGGCCAGGCTGCTCTCGACCATCGGCGACGACGAGGCGGCGCTGGCCATCCTGGAGCCGGCACTCGACCCGAAGCGGCCCAACGAGCGGGTCGTCGACCTCCTGGCCGAGCTGACGATGAAGGCGGGCCGGCTCGACGAGGCTGAGAAGCTCTACGAGCTGGCGCGGCAGGACGATCCCTACCACACCAAGTGGATCGCCGGCCTGGCGCGGGTGCACCTGCGGCAAAAGAACACGGAGAAGTTCCTGGCCGACCTGGCGATGATCGCCGCCAACGACTCCGACGACATCGCCGTGCGGAAGGCGCTCGCCGAACGGTACCTGGCGCGTGGCAACGCCCCGGAGGCCGAGAAGTGGGCCGCGGATTGTCTGCATATCGATGTCTACGACCCCTCCGTCCACGTGCTCCTGGCCGACGCCCAGTCGGCCCGTGACAAGTTCGCGCCCGCCGTCGAGGAATACGAGACCGCTCTCGAGCTCAAGGTGAAGAGGCCCAACGACATCAAGGTGAAGCTGGCCAAGGCTCAGCTTGGCGCGGGCCAGCGCGACGCCGCCAGGGCGACCATCGACAGCGTCCTCAAGGTCGATCCGGATCATCCCGAGGCCAAGGCCCTGCGCGACCAGTTTGGGCAGGCGCGTGGAGAGTGAGGGGCGGAAAGGCGACTCCTCCGAGGGAGAATTACTCTTCCAGCCATCCGGACTCCCCTGCGGGCTTGGGACTTCCCCGTTCCCAACCCTCTGAGGCGGTTCCCGTCCCAAATCCCTCATTGGCAGTTTTTCCAGCGAGGCTCAACCCGGCGCCCCGTTTTTCCGTCGCTTCCGAGGCTCTGGGTGCGCCTTCTGATCCTCATCATCGATACAGCCGTTCATCCCAGCGCGACCCACAAGGCTTGCCCAACCGTTGCGGAGCGAAACCTTTCCCGGTCTCGTTGTTGGATCTCATCGCACGAAAGTGTGACATTGTGTGACATGGCCCCGTCCGTCACCTCACGGTCCCGGAATTGTCGTCCAGAGTGTGACATTGTGTGACATGGCCCCGTCCGTCGCCTCACAGTCTCGAAAATCCCGTTCAGAGCGTGACATTGTGTGACATGGCCCCGTCCGTCGCCTCACAGTCTCGAAAATCCCGTT
>JBMFUH010000906.1:0-3246 GCA_049966735.1 Isosphaeraceae bacterium | reverse complement strand
CGCGAACTACGGAGTGATCGACTCGTTCATTGGCGCCAGCTCGCTGCATCCCGGCGGCGTCAATGTCCTGCTCATGGACGGCTCGGTACGGTTCATCAAGGACGCCATCAACCCCACGATCTGGAGCGCCCTGGCGACTCGCGCCGGCGGAGAGATCGTGAGCGCCGATGCGTACTGATGGCATGCTCTGATCTAAGCTTGGCGATGATTTTATGGATCAATCTGCTTAGATAAGATGATAGAGAACATCATCGTGAACTGTCCGCGGGTGTGACATCCCCGCGCGGCCAACGGGGCGGGGCCGCCACGAAAGCAAACAGCACAGCCAGCCCGAACAGCGAATAGCCGAGCGTGAAAACCCACGGCTCCGCGCGGAAGAAGATCAGTCGATGAGCCCAGTGACCCAGGAAATCACCCGTGTACGTGACTTCCCCGGCCTTCTCTCGAAGTTGCTTCTCCCAGATTGTGAGTGGACAGGGAATTCCCGCAAGCGCCTCGCCCACGACGATCCCGATCATCGCCAGGTGAATCACGCGGAAGGCGAGATTTCGCGCCCACTTCCAGTGAAAGGCGATTCCCAGCAGAATCGCGACCAGGCCGAAAACCACGAAGCTGACGTAGCAGGCGTGGAAAACAACGATCAGATCAGCCAGGATCCGTGGCCAGAGCATTGGTAGACTCCGTCGTGCTGTTCCAGTTCATCACGGAAATCGTGCTCGTACCCCTTATTCGTAATCGAGTTCTTCGTATTCGTACTCCTCCGCCTATTCCTGCTCCCTTTGGTGAACAAGCTGAGATTTGTCAATGGAGCAACGCTGGTGGTGAAATGGAGCAAGGAGTACGATTACAATTACGAGTAGGACTTAGAGCACGCTTACGAGTAGAATCAGAAGTACGGGAACGGATCAACCTTTATCCGCGATGGACTGATCACGACACGGACCATCCTCGGGCTCCGTCGGCGGCGTGGCAGATATGGATATCTGGCGTCGTCCCCTGTTTCCGGGCGTAGGCGGTGCGGACGGTTTCGGCGAAGGAGTCAGCCCGCTCAGCGAGGACAAGGTTCACGGTGCACCCGGCCCAGCCCGCGCCGGAGAGCTTCCCGCCGAGGAATCCCGGGGCCGTTTCGGCCGCCTCGATGAGCGCATTGAGCGCGGGGGAGCTGTTCTCGAAATCGTCACGGCTCGATGCGTGAGAGGCAGAAACGAGCCGGCCAAATTCCGCCAGGTTTCCTGCCCGAAGTGCCGCGGCGCCGCGCTGAACCCGATCGTTCTCGGTGAGGACGTGCCGAGCTCGCTTGCGGCCGACGGGATCGAGCTTGTCCCAGTGCCGCTCCAGTTCGTCGCGGTTGATGTCCCGGAGCGAACTGACCGATTCGGCACGCTTGGCCGTCTGGAAGTAGGTCACGACCGTCTCGCATTCGGCGCGGCGCTTGTTGTACATGCCGTCGGCGAGCCGGCGCGAGGTCTTCGAGTCGCAAACCAGGATCGCCGGCCCAGGGTCTCCCAGCGGGAGCCGGTCGTGTTCCAAAGTCCGGCAATCAAGATACAGGGCGTGATGAGCACGGCCGAAGAGGCTGGAGAACTGATCGAGCAATCCCGAGGCCACCCCCACAAACGCGTTCTCCGACCGCCTGAGGATCTTCGCCAGGGCCAGCCGCTCGGGGTCGGTCAGATCTGTACTGGAGAGCGAACTGGTGCGGCTCTGGACAAGACGAGCCTGAAGCAAGAAGTAGGCGATGGCCGCCTCGAGGCTCGCCGAGCTGGAAAGACCTGCCCCGAGGGGAACATTCCCCGCGATCGCCATCTCGAATGCCGAGGAGAGCTGGGGGCCGGCGGCATCCTGGATTGCCCAGACCACCCCCTTGATATAATTGGCCCAATCGCCGTCGTCGCTGCGGTTGATCTTGTCGAGCGTGAACGAGTCGGTGCCCTGGTAGTTCACGGCGTGCACGCGACAGGTGGTTCCCGGCACGGGCCGTCCCGCGGCGACGGTGAAGCGGTCGATGGCGGCGGCCATGACCAGACCGCCGTTGTAGTCGGTATGGTTCCCCAGGAGTTCCACCCGTCCGGGTGCACAGCCCAGCACGGTCGGCTGACCGCCAAACCGCGCGGTGAACGCCTCCTTCGTCAGCGACTCCAGCTCGACCGACGTGGCCATGGGTTTTCCTGTGTTGAGTTCTGGGCGAGACGCGGGAAATCAATCAGCCTGATTCGCTCCCGGTCTCGCGCCCGAGTGAAGAGGATCAGACCAGGGTCGTCTGCCGGGCCAGGTTGTTGGCCAGGTCGCGCAGCGTCTGCGCCTTGTCGGTCCTTTCCCAGGTGAATTCCGGCTCCGTTCGCCCGAAGTGACCTCCACTGGCGGTCTTGCGATAGATGGGCCGGCGCAGGTCCAGGTGCTTGATGATTCCCGACGGCGTCAAGGGGAAGCCGCGGCGGATGATCTCGGAGATGGCCGAGTCGGGAAGCTGGCCGGTGCCGAAGGTATCAACGTGCACGCTGACCGGCTCGGAAACGCCAATGGCATAGGCGAGCTGGATCTCGCAGCGCTCCGCCAGGCCCGACGCCACGATGTTCTTGGCCACGTAGCGAGCCATGTAGGCGGCCGACCGATCGACCTTCGTGGGGTCCTTGCCGCTGAAGGCGCCTCCGCCGTGCCGGCCCATCCCGCCGTAGGTGTCGACGATGATCTTGCGGCCGGTCACGCCCGAGTCGCCGTGGGGACCGCCGATGACGAACTTGCCGGTGGGGTTGATGTGGTACGTCACCTTGCCGCCTATCAACTCCCGGGGAATGACCGGCTCGATGACTTCCTTCCTGATCTGTTCGACGATCTCGGCGTGAGTGACATCAGGATCGTGCTGGGTCGAAACAACCACCGTGTCCACCCGGACAGGCGTGCTGCCATCGTACTCGATCGTGACCTGGCTCTTGGCGTCGGGCCGGAGCCAGCGGATCAACCCGTTCTGGCGGACTTCAGTGATTCGATGGATGATGCGATGCGCCAGCGCGATCGGCAAGGGCATGAGTTCGGGGGTCTCGTTGCAGGCGTAGCCGAACATCATCCCCTGATCTCCGGCCCCGATATCCTTGCCCTTCTCGGCGTTTTCATCCACGCCTTGGGCGATGTCGGGAGATTGCTTCCCCAGCGCGACGACCACGGCGCAGGTCGTGGCGTCGAAGCCCATCTCGCTGGAGGTATAGCCGATCTCTCGCACGATCTGGCGGACAACGGTCGGATAGTCGA